>DAIDJI010000199.1 GCA_027451455.1 Planctomycetales bacterium
GACCATTTCCCTCGCCGTGCTGGACGCCGCCGCGGTCAACGTCGCTCTGCCGACCATCGCGCGCGATCTTCACGCCACGCCGATGGCGGCGATCTGGGTGGTCAACGCCTTCCAGCTCGCGGTGATGGTCTCGCTGCTGCCGCTGGCCTCGCTCCCGACCCAGATTTCAGGCCGGAATCGCGCCTGGCGCCGGGTCATCATCGACGCGATTCGGAACGATCCGGCCTGGGACCACGGCGACTACAAAAAGCAGCCGCCGAGCCTACGCACGGCCGCCGAGATGCTCTACCTCCTGTCGAACAACCCGGTGCAGCGGCAGAAGGAAGCACCGACCCGGGAGGCGGCTGACCGCGTCCTTGATGCCTTTGTCGAGCAGATGGTCCAGCGGTCAGACGCCAATAATGTGATGTATGCCGTCGCCGCCTCGGCCGATTACGATCCCGGCCCGGGCCTGGAGAAGATTCGAGCGCCGCTGGTCGCGATCAACTTTGAGGATGACCTGATCAACCCACCCGAACTGGGCATCCTCGAACAGGAGATTCGCCGAGTCTCGCGGGGCCGCGCCGTCGTCTATCCGAGGACCGAGAAGACGCGAGGCCACGGAACCCACACGCTTGCCGCTGTCTGGAAGGACGACCTGATTCGGCTCCTGAAGGAGTCGGGATCGACCAAGACGGCGGGCGATCGCTGAAAGCCGCGCGAATCCTCGGCCTGGCAAGGCCAGATGCGGGAGGAACTGGCCCGGCCCTCGTTCTCGGATCGCCTCAGGGATTCAGGTCATATTCGCGGATCTTGTCGAAAAGCTGTCGACGGCTAATGCCCAGGCGCTCGGCCGTCTTCGTCCGGTTTCCCTGGCAGGCGATCAGGGCTCGCTGGATCGCCCGACGCTCGACCTCGGCAAGCAGAGCCCGCAAGGGGATCGGCTCGCCGGAGTCGGCCGTCGTGGGGATCTCGGGATCGGCGATGTCCTCCACGTCGAGGTGATCGGGAAGGATGGTGCGGCCTCTCGCGGTGATCGCAGCCCTTGCCAGGGTGTTCTCAAGCTGACGGACGTTCCCCGGCCAAGTTCGGTCGCGGACCGCCTGCATCGCCTCGGGTGAGAGCGAGAGCATCGCCCATCCGTGTCGCCGTTCGAGACGGGCGAGGATGTGCTCGGCGAGTGGGCCGATGTCCTCCGGACGGTCGCGGAGCGGCGGGATCACGATCCGGGCGACGTTCAGCCGGTAATACAGGTCCTCGCGGAATCGGCCGGCGGCCACCTCCTTCGCCAGGTCCCGATGCGTCGCCGAGATCACCCGGGCGTCGGTCCGGAGGGTCTCCGTCCCGCCGACCCGCTCAAACTCGCGCTGCTGAAGAACACGAAGGATCTTCGCCTGGGCCGAGAGCGGCAGTTCCCCGACCTCGTCCAGGAAAATCGTCCCGCGTGCCGCGCGCTCGAACCGACCCGGTTTCTGACGATCGGCGCCCGTGAAGGCACCCCGCTCGTGTCCGAACAGCTCGCTTTCTATGAGGCCCTCGGGCAAGGCGCCACAGTTGACCCGGATGAAGGGGCCGGCGGCGCGGTCGGAGTGGCGGTGCAGCGCCGTCGCAACGAGTTCCTTGCCGGTTCCGCTCTCGCCGACGATCAGGACCGGCGCGTCGGTCGCCGCGGCCCGGCCGATCGCCTTGAAGACCTCGCGCATCGCTGCGCTCTGGCCAACGAGTTGTGGCTCCTCGTCGTCGCCGTCGTCGGAAGGGGCGAGCGTCGCCTCGCCGGCCTTCTCACGGAGCGCCTGGATTTCCTCGGCCAGTGCCTTCTGGCGGAGGGCTCTCCGGAGCGTTAACAGGACGTCATCCAGGTCGAACGGCTTGGTCAGGTAGTCGTAGGCTCCTCGTCGCATGGCCTCGATCGCCGCGGCCGAGCCTCCCAGAGCCGTGACCACAATCACAGGAAGGTCGGCGAGCCGGGACGGGCCGAGCTCGCCAAGGACTTCCATCCCGTCGCGGCCTGGCATCTTCAGATCCAGCAGAGCCGCGTCCGGGGCGTGGCTCCGAATCTGGGCGATCGCCTGGAGCCCGTCCGCAGCCTCGAGAACCTCGTAGCCCTCAGCCCGGAGGAACAGAACCAGGTTGCGCCGGATCGTCCGGTCGTCGTCGGCGACGAGAATGATTGCGGGGTTGTTCATGGATGCGAGGCTCCGTTGTTCCAGGGCTCGACGATGGGGAGGACGAGTGTAAACTCGGCCCCAGGCCGATCCGCCCGATTGGCCGCTCGCAGTTCACCGCGATGCGCCAGGGCGATCTCCCGAGCGATGGCGAGGCCCAGACCGGTTCCCTCGGGCTTCGTGGTATAGAACGGCTCGAATAGATGTTTCAGCGTCTCGGGAGCCAGACCCGGCCCGGTGTCGAGTACGCTCGCCGTGATTGTTCGACGCGAGGGATCACGCCGAGTGACCAGCCGCAGAACGCCCCCCGGTTCCATCGCCTGCACGGCGTTGGTCGTCAGGTTGCGGAAGATTTGCAGGAGTGCCGGCGCGGCCATTGCGGCGGGCGGCAAGCCCGGGTCGGTCTCCAGCTCAATCCGAACTCCCCGAGTCTCGGCAGGCCCGGCGGCCAACCGCGCCGCTTCGGTGACGACGTCATTGAGATCGCCAGGAACGAGGTCCTGGGCGTCGGCACGCGAGAATTGCAGGAGGCGCGAGACGATCTGTTCGAGCCGATCGGCTTCGTGAAGCAGCCCGCCGAGTGATTCCTCGTCCAGCCCGACGACCCCGCGCTGCCAGAGCTGGGCCGTCGACCGGATGCCGGCGAGCGGGTTGCGGACCTCGTGCGCAACCCCGGCCAGCAGCTTCCCGAGCGCGGCCAGTCTCTCGTTCCGCCGGAGCTCGGTCTGGAGCCGGTCTCGCTCGATTGCCTGGCTCCGGACGGTGCGCGCCAGGCCGCCCGTCAGGAGGAGGGCCAGCAGGATTCCGCCGAGAGCCAGGCCGGCGGCCAGCCGGTAGCCGTTCATCGACCGATCGGCGAAGAGGGAGTCTTCCAGCCGGATCATCACCCAGGTCGCGCCGAGGGCCCCAACACCCGCTTCCTCAATGGGCGCCGTCCGGATCGCGACGGTCACAGGGATCTCGCCTCCCAGCTCCTGGACCGAGAGCAACGGCTGCCGCTTGCGCACGGTCGCGTCGACAAGGATCTCGATCAACTCGTTCTCGACCGGGGGCAGCTTTTCCTGCCCCTGCCGTGCGGCGTGGGTTGAGTGGCCCTGGGATGAGGACTCGGCGCCGTCCGCCGGCGGGTTGGAATGTGGCGGGTAAGTCCCCATGAAGACGCCGCCGTAGCCCTGGACGAAGTAACCGCCCTCAATTCCCCGAAATTGTGGGTTCTCCAGCGCCCGGCGCGACGCCTCGACGAGGTCATGGTCAAGCTTCTGAAGCGCGGCCCGGTCGGTATAGTAGGGGAAGTCCCGGATGAAGTTCCGGGCGCGGATGATCGCGATATGGCCCTGATCGACGAGTTGATCATCGGCGAGGTCCAGCAGCGCTCGGGCCTCCGATCGCTTCCGCTCCCGGGCCACCACCGCCGCTCCGGTGATCCAGAGGTCGACCAGCGCCGCGACAAAGAGCGCGGCTACGGCGCCCACCTGGACGCCGATCGGGATTCGGGATCGGAGCCGGGTCATCGACATCATCGGATTCCGAACGAGTTCGGCAGCGACCTGACGGAGCCGGACGATCCCCTTGCAGGGTCCGTGCCGAGCCGAGGCGAGCCGATCTCGGCCGCGGGATCGGCGTGGGCGTTCGTCGAGCCGCCCACGCCGATCCCATGGCGATGGGCGGAAAGCCCCCATCGCGATGGGGCCATTTCTCCCACCGACACTTCCCGATCCGAGTCGAGCGTCTCTTCAGAGGTTCGCACGGCACCCGGTGGGTTGCGGTCGCATCCACGCCTCTGACGTCGAGGCGTGGGCGATCCGGCTTCGTCAGGCTGCCTGGCTGGCCGACTCGTCGTCGATGTGGTGAAAGGTGTGAAGTTCGAGACGGTGGAACACCTCTTCGATCACCTCGAAGGGTTCGCCGTTGATGGCCCAGAGGGCCTCGATCACATCGCCGAATTCTCCCTCGGGCTCGTCCCAGAGGACGAGGAAGTCGCGGCCGTTACGGACCAGAACGTCGGCGCCAAGGTCATCGAGGTGATCCCAGATCTTTGCCGCGCGTCCTGTCTCGATCGAGAACGACCATCGCATCAGGTCGGTTGTGCCGGACTTCGGGTCGTGGCTCATGGTCTCCCTCCTTGCCTCAATGGGGTGGATCGGCTGGCGCCGGCGGTTCAGTGGATTTCGACGCCCGAGTCGATGATCTCTCATTCGACCGACGTTCCACAGCGGATCAGCCGATCTCGCAGAAGGGCCGTTCGATCAGGACTCGTCTGCGCGATGGCGCAACCTGCGACGCCTCTCGACGCCGAACAGTCACCGCGACGATCCGCATTCCCAGACGGAAGACCCCAGCCTCGCCAACCGGCGTGACCTTCCCGGTTGCCGCCATTTCCGGCTCCGATCCCGATTTGATCGATGCAGAATGGCCTTCGATGGCGAGAGCAGGAACCTTGAAGTGACCCAGTTTGTCTCGTCCGGGATCGAGCCCTTCCGAGGAAGAGATCTGTTTGAAAGAACAATGCTGCCTGCACAGACCTGGGAGTTGATGCCTTCCCGTCGAGACGATTCCTTCTCACAAAAAAACCCGCACGTCCCGGCCTTGGTTGGCGGGACGTGCGGGCCGAATCGATCCGGTAGCCAGGGCTCCGATCGCAGTCACCGGTCGGCGCCGCATCGGCGCCGGTTGGGCTCACTTGTGCTTGTGGACCGTATGCCCAGTGTGGACGGTATGCCCCGTGTGAACGGTGTGGCCGGTGTGGCCCATATGACCGGTGTGCCCCGTGTGGGTGGTGTGGCCAGTGTGGGCCTTGTGCACATCGGCGGCCAGGTGGCCGTGGAAAACCCCGGCGGCGCCGGCGGCGTTGAGGGCGAGGCGCTCTTCGAGGCCGTTCACGGTCGGGCGGAACTTCTTGCGCTGGCTCATCGGGTCGATCTCCGGCTTCGTGGGTTGGTTTCAGGGCGATCGAGGGACTTCGGCGAGCGGGACGTCCGTTTGGCCGCGTCACCGACTCATCCCCGCTACACTCGTTAACGGATCGACGCGCGCCGGATTCGCGCGGGAATCGCAGACTTCGAAAAACTTTTTTTCGAGAGGACGCCGGACGGCTCGTCATCGGCCGCGAGACTCACGGCGTCTCAAGGGTTTTGGGAGGATCGAGGAGTCGGTCAGAGAGGGATCGAGAGCGCGGGCGCGGGCGAGGTCGCGGGTGGCCTCGGCGTCGCGGCCGATCGCGATGAGGGCGAGGGCGCGGTTGTGGTAGCCCTCGCCGCGATCGGGGGCGAGGGCGATCGCGACGCGGAAGGCGGAGACGGCTTCGCGATAGCGGCCACGACGATAGGCGCAGATCCCCTGGTGGAAGTTAGGCCAGAAGTCCTGAGGCCGAAGTTCCATGGCCCTTTCGAAGCAATCCCCGGCCCGCACGAGATCGCCAGCGGAGAGCAGCACACGGCCGGCGGCGTCGTGTTCCCAGGCGGTACGCGGAGGGAGACGATCGGCATCGCGGGCCGCGGCCTCCGCGAGAGCGGGAAGTCCGATCGACCGGGCATGAGCCTGGCGCGCCAGGTAGAGGACATGACTGGGACCGAGGCTTGCCTCGGCCTCGTCGAGAACCGCGAGCCCCTCTCGGTGGGCGCGGGCGGCCCGTTCGGAATTCGGCTGGAGCTGAACCTGCATCGACCCGATGATGGCCAGGTCGAGGAGGTCGTCTCGGATCTGACGATCGAGGCGGGCGTCGTCGGTCTGCCCGAGAAACAAGCTCCGTGACGACCAGACGGCCCGCCAGTGCCGGGCAACCTCCTGGGCTCCGGCCGCGGGGCGGCCCGCGGCTGACTCGGCGATTCGGAGGCGATCCACCAGTTGATGGAGCCGATCCACTCGCGCGAGGCGATCCGCCCTGCGCTGCGCCTCGGCAAGCTCTCGACCGATCTGCTCGCTACCGGGGAGTCCCTCGATCAGGGCCGCGCCGCGAGTCAAAGCGCGGGTTGCCGTGGCGAGGTCGCCCCGGTCGAGCAGCATTCGCCCCTCGGCCAGCGACTGCGCTGCTCCCCGGAGCCTCGGGCCGACGAAGCCGACCCAGGCACCGACCGCCGCCACTGCCGCCAGTGCCACCGCGATCATCGCCGCCCGGGCGCCGGAGAACGCCATCGGCCTTCGCCGCCACCATTTGGCCCATCGCTCGGAGAGATTTCGGTTCGCGACGCCCTTCAACGGGAGGTCGGCCATGTGCCGCCGGAGGTCATCGGCCAGCGCGGATGCCTCGCGATATCGAGTCTCCGGGTCGGGCGCCAGGCATCGCGCGATCACGTCGGCCAGGCCGGTCGAGACTCCGCAGGGATAGTCGGCCTGGCGCGGTGGATTGGCTCCGGCGCGGGCCCCGAGCAATTCCGCCAGCACCAGGCCCATCGAGTAGATGTCCGTCCGGGCATCGACACCGATCGGCGCCGGGCGCCCCGACTGCATGGCCGCGACGGCTTTTTCCTGCTCGGGCGACATGTATCCAGGCGTGCCGCCGATCCCTTCGTCGGGCGGATCGTTGAGAGTGATCGGCCCTCGAGCCAGGTGGAAATCCAGGAGCATCGGTTGGCCGTCGGCCGTCAGGAGGATGTTGGACGGTTTGACGTCCATGTGGACCAGCCCACGATCGTGGGCATATTGCAGGGCATCGGCCAGGCAGGCGCCCATCCAGCAGGCGACGCGGTCGAAACTCGCCTGAGAGAGAAACCGACGCGCCGGGCTGTCGACCGCCTGGGGCCATGGGTTGCCGTGAGACTCCCGATCGATCGATTCCAGCAGCGATCGGCCGGACCGCTGTCCCGGCGGTGCCGTGGCCAGCTCTTCGAGAATTCGGGCGAGTGTGGCGCCACCAAGATAGGGCATGCAGAGAGCCCGAAGCCGACGCTCGGGGAAGACATGGTCGCTGTACAGCGGCATGATGTGGGTATGCTGAAGCCTGGCCATCGAGAGGTGTTCGGCGTGGTCATCGGAGGCGACCTTCACCACCACCTGCCGATTGGAGAGCGACGGCTGAGCGGCGAGGAAGCATCGGCCCCGAGCCCCTCGTCCCAGCTCGGCCAGCAGGAGAAAGTCGCCCAGCGGCTCGCCGGATTCGGGGAAGACGGGCGCGGCCGGCATCGCCCCGAGCAGTCGATCGCAATCGAGCAGGACCGCAAGCTCGTCACGCCATCGAGGGAATCGTCCGGCCAGCTCGTCCAGGGTGACGACCTCACCCTCAGCCTGCCGGTGGCAGACCTCTTCATATATTAGCCGGATCGCCGCCTCGGGCTGGTCGGCGATCAGGGGATGCTGGCTGAGGAACGATTCGGCCCGGGGTCGATCACCGCGCGCCCAGGCCGAGGCGAATTCCTCCAGAACCCGGGTCGTCGGGTCGAGCCTCGGTCCAATAGAAATCGATGTGCCTGGGAGTCGAGAGTCGTGGAGCAACACCCTGGGCACCTCGTCGATGGCCTGGCGTGGGAAGACCAGAGGACGCATCGGGCTCTCGGACATGGACCCGGCCCGGCTCTATGGGTTTATTCCAGACCGCCGCGGGCCCCACCGTTGACGCCGCGGGGCTTTTTCTCCAGAGCGATTCGACAGGCGAGGTCCTGAAGAATCCGGTGAACGCTCCCAACGTGCATCCCGACCCGCCCGGCGATCTCGGAAACGGAGATGCCCGCGATTCGCATCCGGACGATTTCTCGGTGCGACGGGGCACATAGGGCAAGCATCCGGTCGCGCAGTTCGTCGGCTTCGGCGACCTCACTCGGCCCCGGTTGCCGCGACATTGGCTCGTCAGCCTGGACGACCTCGCCGAGCGACTTCTCGCGAGCGAGGGCCGTTCGGTGGCGGCGGATGCGGTCGATGAAGCGATGTCGGGTCAATTTTACCAGAAAGGCGCGAAGGTGGGCTTCATCGGAGAACTGCCATCCAGACTCGCGGAACCCGCGAAGCAGGTCGGCCCAGACCGACTGGACCACATCGATCGAGTCGAATTTGGCTCGGAGTCGCGGGGGTAGTTTCTTGCGGACCACCATCCGCAAATAGGGCTCGTATGCGATGAAAACACGTTCGGCAGCCTCGGGATCGCCGCTGCAAAGTCTCTCCAGAAGTGAGTCGAGCGAAGGTGCGTTCATGGCGAGCTCAGCGGCCAGGGGCCGACCGGTAACGGAACGGGTGACGTTCGACGCGACTGGGTCCACCGGAAAGGACGACGACGTCCCGCCGTCGCCCGATGCGAGAGGTAAGCTCCGGCCACTGCACCGACCCAGGGCACCCAGGCCAGACCTGTTGGCGAGGCATCCCGAATTCCGGGGAGTCCCAGACCCTCGAGGATCTGCCGGAGATCACGATCAATCTCTTCCCAGTCGACCGGGCCCTCGCCTTCGAGCAAGTCGGCCCGAGTTCCGGCCTCGGCAA
>DAIDJI010000200.1 GCA_027451455.1 Planctomycetales bacterium
CTTCCTGGGCCGTCGCATCCGGCATTGCGGCTACTCCGAATGCTGGAACCTCCGGCTCTTCCGACACCGGCTCGGCCGATACGAGCGAATGCCCGACGCCACCGGCGGACGCTGCGGCGACAACGAGGCCCACGAACATGTGGAACTCTCCGGCCGCGCGCTCCGGCTCCAGAACATGCTCGAACACCACGCCTATCCGACCGTCGCCGTCTGGGTCGAGAAACACAATCGCTACGCCATCTGGGAAGCCGCGCAGTACGACCGCATCCGAGCCGAGCCCATCCCCGCCGGCATCGGCCGGGGCAAACGGTTCAAGCGCCACCTCAAACGAATCGCCTGGAGGCTCCCGATGCGCCCCGCAATTCGATTTATTTATGCCTACGTTTTCCGATTAGGATTTCTTGATGGCCGTCCCGGGTGGATTTTCTGCCTGCTGCTGGCGTTTTACGACTTTCTGGCGGGGGTCAACCGTTACGAGCAGTCGCTAAAAAGTCTCGTGGAGTCTCGTGGAGTACCAGATCGGGTCGGTCGGGCGTCGGCCGCTGGACGTTCTTGACGCATCGGCGTCTCCGGCATTAGAATCCCACCGGGTACGAGGCCCGACGCCTTAGGATCAAGGACGATCGACGTGACCACCTCGACGCGACCCACCGAGCTTTCTCACGCCCCGGGAGTTCCGGCACCTGTATCGAGTTCGCTCGGCGGGAGCATCCGGGTGGCCTGCCCCGACGCTCGCCCTCCGGCCTATCAGGCGGCGGTCGCCTGCGCCGATCGCGATCGGCTCGATGGGTTCGTGACCGGGTATTACTACCGGGGCGGTCCGCCGTCGATGGTCCGAACGCTGGCCCCCGCGCGGGCCGATCAGCTCGATCGCTACCTCCGCCGCCGCCACGAGCCTGGTATCCCCGGCGATCGCGTCCGAACCTGGTACGGCTTCGACCTGGCCCTGGCCGCCGAGCGGAAGCTCGGGGCGAGGCGGCCTCGCATGCGACACGCCCTCGCCCGATGGCGGACCCGGCAGTTCGACCGGATTCTGTCCCGCGACCTCGCCCGCCATCGGCCCGCCGCGGCGCTCGTCTTCAGCGACGTCGGGTCGGAATTCGCCCTGCCCACCTGCCGGGAGCACGGAATCGCCTCGGTCCTCAGCATGGTTCACGGCGATGTCCGCGAGGAGCGCCGGGTTCTTGAGATCGAGGCTGACGCCGCGCCCGACTTCTTCTCGATCTACCTGGCAGATGGCCCGATCGATCGGACCGAGCTCGACTGGTTACACGAGCGACGATTGCTCGACCTCGAGGGCGCCGACCGCGTCCTCGTTCCGTCCGAGCACATCGCCGGTGAACTCGAGCGGCACGGGACGCCCCGCGATCGGATCTCGGTGATTCCCTACGCGGCGGATACCCGCCGGTTTGTGCCCGACCTATCGAAGCACCACGGCGAGGGCTGCACGTTCCTGTTCGCTGGAGGGATCACGCAGCGGAAGGGAATCAAGTACGTGCTGGAAGCCTGGCGGCGAGTCCGTCGGCCAGGCTGGCGGTTGCAGTTGCTCGGCGGGCTGCCGGCCGATCCCAGGCCGCTGGCTCCCTATCTCGATGAGGTGGAATGGCTGGGACGTCTCCCGCACGCCGAGGTTCCCGCGCGGATGGCCGCGGCCGACGTCTTCGTCTTCCCCTCGCTTTTCGAGGGCTCGGCGGTCGTCACCTACGAGGCGATCGCCTGCGGCCTTCCGAGCATCGTCACGGCTGAGGCCGGCTCGGTCGTCCGCGATGACCGGGAAGGGATCGTCGTTCCCGCCCGCAACATCGAGGCGACAGCCGCCGCGATGGAACGACTCGGAACCGATCCCGACCTGCGGGCGGAGATGTCGGCCCAGGCCCGCCGACGCGCTGAGGCTTTCGACTGGCCCCGCTATCACGTCGACGTGCTCGACGCGATCGACCGGACAATCGGCCGATGATCGACCCAGGCCCGGTCGCTTCTCGTCATTTGTGCAACCCCCAACGAAAACCCGGAGGCCGTATCCGATGGGACTGAAATCGATCGTGAGGAGACTGCTGCCCCGCCGTCACGTCCCGCACCGGATCCTCAGCGGCCCCCTGCGCGGGCTCCGGATCGTGACGTCATGGCACGACTACCCGGCCGCCATCTGCGGATACACCGAGCCTCGGCTCGTTCACTGGCTGCTCGACAATGCATCTCGCGGCGAGACCTGGCTGGATGTCGGCGCCAACTGCGGATACACAAGCCTCGCGCTCTGCCGTCGCGTGGGACCAACGGGACGGGTCTACGCCTTCGAGCCGGCACTGGCGACCGCCGCCTGTCTGGAACGGACCGGTCAGGTCAACGGCTTCGATCAACTGGTGGCCGTCCCGCTGGCGCTCTCCGACGCCCCTGCTCCGACCATCCTACGATTCACCTCGGATCGCGGCATGATCGATTCGCAGTTGACCGCCGACGACTCGCCCGAGACAGCGCAGGTGATGGCTGTCAGTCTCGACGCCATCTGGAACGGGATCGCCCCGCCCGACCCGACGATCCACGGGATCAAGATCGACATCCAGGGCATGGAGCTCGACGCCCTCCGCGGGATGGAGTGGACGCTCGCTCGGTCCCGACCGAAGCTCGTCCTGGAGATCCATCCGGGCGTTCCGCGAGACGAGGTCCTGGCACTCCTGGAGAGCTGCGGCTATCACGACGAGCCGATCCCGCTGGATGATTCACTTGGCGAGTTCCGCGACCCGCAAAGCAATGCCAGCTTCCTCTTCCTGCCGACGGAACCGAAGGCTCCCGCGGCCTCGCCTGTGCAGGAAGTCCGCCACGATTCGGCGGCCACGCCCGTGCTCGCCGCGGCTCGTCGGGATTGAGCCGGCGACCGAAATCGTCGACGGACCAGGCCGAACTCGCGCCGACCTTTCGACGCGAGCTCGGCCGTGGATCGTTTCTGATCCCATCCCGGGCCTCAGCCTCCGGAATGGCTGGTGGTCGAGGAATTCGTCTGGCTCGACCCGCCGTTGCTGGCCGTCGAGGTCGTCGAGGAGGTCGTCGTCGTGTTGCTCGATCCGTCCTGGCCGGTGTTTGCCGTCGAGCCGGTTGAGGTGGTCGTGCCCGCGCTCCCGCCTGAGCCCGCACCGACCTGGGATGTCCCGCCCGCAGAGGTCGTGGTTGTCGCCGTCCCGGGGCCTGTGGAGGTCGGGGTTGGCGTCGTCGTGCCCGTCGGGCTCTGGCTGTTCGACTGATTGCTGCCGTTGCCGCTGGAGTTCTGTCCGGAGGTAGTGCTTCCCGCGCCTGTGGTCGCGGTGTTCGAGCCCGAGCCCTGGGCGTTCGTCGTTCCGGTGGGGGTCGGATTCGTATTGGTACTCGACCCGGTGCCGCTGGTCGCCGTTCCCGTCGATGGCGTCGAGGTGTTCGCGCCGTTGCCCGACGAGGTTGACGAGTTGCTGCCGGTCGTGGCCGTCGCCGTCGAGCCACTCGACCCGGCCGACGTATTGGAAGAGGTCGTGGTCGTGGCGCTGGCGCCTCCGGTGGAGGTCGGGCTGGGCGTCGGTGTTGGGGCCGGCGTGGGTGACGGGGTCGGTGTGGGAGTCGCCGTTTTGGTTCCGGTCGAGATCCCGGTCCACCAGTTCGCCGCTCCTCCGGTGCTCACGCCGGTCTGCGTGGTCAACGAGGGATTCTGATTCGTCGTGGTGGTCGGCGTGGGCGTCGGGGCCGGCGTCGGCGTCGGGGCCGGCGTGGGCGTGGGCGTCGGTGCCGACGTGGGCGTCGGCGTGGGATTGCTGGTGCCGGTCGAAGAGGTCGTCGTCGTGGTCGATGAGGTCGAGGTACCCGACGACCCGCCGTTGATCGAAGGATCCACGTTGATCACGGGCCGTACTTCGATGGTCGGCGAGGTGCTGATCGCCGCCATCGCCGTTGCCCTCATCCGGAACCGGCCGTGATGGTCGTGTCCGACCTGAGATCCGTTGGTTGAGCCCTGCTGGCCCGTTGTGCCGGTTCCAGTCCCCGTCGAAAGCCCGAGCACGGCCGGCGAGAGCTCGCGCCGAAGGATTCGCCAGTGGTTATTAACCGCGGCTATCCCCGGATGATGGCCTCGCAGGGCGATGAACTCCGCTCTTCGGGCCGCATGGGTGTAATGAGCCCACGGGGCGTAGTGAACCCCCGAGAGAAGAATTCGCCCTTCGACCTCCTCAACGGTACCGAGGAACTTCGCGCGACGCCGCGATCCCACGTCCCCGCTACGACCGGCGTTATCCTTCGCGAACATGGCCCCTCCCTGGGCGAAACGCCCGACCCCATCGGCGAATTCCGGCCGGTCATCCTGACCGGCCTTCTTACCTCCCGGCGAGAAGAGACGTTTCGTTGAGTGAGATCGGCAAGATCGTTCGTACCCTTGAGGAAACCTGACCTTCTCTGCCGATTCTCTGGCCTGGTCGAGCCTTCGGGATTCGGCGGGTCTGGGAAGGATTTCCGGGGTTGGAACAGTCCGGCACCAAGATCGCTAACCGAAGCAGGGCGGATCGAGTCATTCGATCGCATCCCGCCGCGTCGTCCTCAACTCGTCGGGCATCATCTGGAACTCTCATGTCCAGGCAGGGCCGTTGTGTGCCATCCCCGGATCTTTTTTTTGAGAGAATCAGGCCGTGGCGGCTATCGGGCGAAGGGTCTCGGCGTAAAGGCTGGCGAGACGATCGGTCTCGGCCTCGGGATCGAAGAGCAGTCGGACACGGTCACGGGCGTTTTGCCCGAGGCGACTGGCCTCGTCCGGACGGTCGAGAAGGGCCTTGATGGCACCTTCCAGCGCCGAGGGGTCGGCGGGGGGGACGACGAGACCGCTTTCCCCGGGCTCGATCAGTCCGCGGAGCCCCGGCACTGCGGTCGCGATGCAGGGAACCGCGTGCGCCATCGCCTGCATCAGCGGCATCCCAGAATGTGCTGAGACCGAGGGCTGACAGTAGATGTCCATGACCGACCAGTAGTCGGCGCCCACCGACGGAAAATCGGCGACGGTTACCCGCTCGGTGATCCCGAGGTTCTGGGCATGCCGCCGAAGCTCCACCTGCCCGGCACCAGGGCCGGCGATGACGAATTCGGCGTCGAGGCCCGCGTCCAGGATGCGGTGGGCGGCCTCAAGGAAGACGAGCAGCCCCGACGGATCGTCGAGCGGACCACTCGCCCCGATCACGGGCAGACGGTCCTCCGTCCGCTCGCGCCCGGCCTCGTCCGGTAGCGCGATACCCGGCGGGATCACCGCGACTCGCGATTCCGGAACGCGCAGTTGCTCGATCAGACCGCCGGCCAGTTCCGGGCGGATCGCGACGAGCTTCCGGCACCAACGCCGGCTGAGCCGAAGCCCACGCTCCAGAGTACGGAAATCTGCCACCGTCTGAAGATAAGGGAGCCCCGACGCCTCGGCGATCAGCAGGGCCGGCTCGCTCATCTCATCATGGACCGAATGGATCAGGTCAGGTCGTCGAAGCCCCTCATCCGACCAGGGCGATCGGGCCGCCCAGCCGCGGGACCATCGATTCCCCAGGGCAGGCAAATCAAAAACGCGGAGATCCTCCGACAACACGTTCCCCCGCGAGAGACAGAGAAGCTGGAGCCGGAACCCGTGCCTTTCCAGGCGATCGAGCCAGGAGGCCATCGGCCATCGGCCGTCGTGACGTCCCAGTCGCCCGGCAAGGATCAAGATCCGCTGCCCCTCGCCTTTCTCGAGGAGAGGGGCTTCCGTTTCACCCATGGACTGCCCCCGCTCGCAACTCCGGAGGTCCCGACTCGACGTCGGCTTCTTCAGTTGCCCCGACCGGCCGTTGGATTCGACGCCTCATTCGGTTTATACTATCCCCTCTTACATCCGGCGCCACCAACGACGCACCGTAGCCCGAGTGGAACGCATGAGTGCAACCCAGACTGCCGAGACCGCATCCCTGCCGCTGGAAGAGCTGCTCTCGCTCACAAACCGACTGATTGAGAATATCGGCTCGGTCGTGCTCGGCAAGACGGACGTCATCCGGCTCGCTGTCGTTGCTCTCCTCGCCGAGGGGCACATCCTGATCGAAGATGTCCCTGGGGTGGGGAAGACACTTCTGGCCAGAGCGATGGCGGCGAGCATCGATTGCTCGTTTCGCCGCGTCCAGTTTACCCCCGACCTGCTCCCCTCCGATGTCCTCGGGTCGAGCGTCTACCACGCGCCGTCGGGCGACTTCGTCTTCAAGCCCGGCCCGCTCTTCGCCAACGTCATCCTCGCCGACGAGATCAATCGAACCACGCCACGGACTCAAAGTGCCCTGCTCGAGGCGATGAGCGACCGGCAGGTCTCCGTCGAGGGGAAGACGTATCCCCTGGATCCTCCCTTTCTGGTCATGGCGACGCAGAACCCCTATGAGTTTGAAGGGACTTACGTTCTCCCCGAAAGCCAGCTCGATCGCTTCATGATCCGACTCCGGATGGGATACCCGATCCGCTCGGAGGAGCGCAAGGTCTTTCTCTCGCACCGGAGCGGCGAGCCCGTCGAAACCCTGGGAGCCGCGCTCTCCTCCGAAGACGTGCTGAGGCTCCAGCGCGCCGTCCGGACCGTTCAGGTTGACGACGCCATCAGCGACTATTTGCTGGATATTATCCATGCGACCCGGAAGAGCGAAGATCTGCATGTTGGCGTCAGCACGCGGGGTGCCCTGACACTCTACCGGGCGGCGCAGAGCCTGGCTTTGGTCTCGGGCCGGAACTACGTCGTCACCGACGACATCAAGTCTCTGGTGGTGCCCGTGCTCTCGCATCGGGTGGTCGGCAAGTCGTTCCTCCAGGCGGGGGAATTCGGCGCCGCCGAGGCCATCATCCGAGACCTGGTGGACCGGATTCGGGTCCCGTCCTGAGTTGGGCACGGACCCCGATGGGAGGCGACGATGAGCGTCGAAGAGAGGTCCGCCGTCCGCCTGGCGTCGGGGCGGCTCCGGCGACTGGCGCGGAGCTTGCTTGGTGCCCTCGGGCCGACCGAGCGATCGATCCTCACTCGCGAGGGCTTCTTTTATTTCCTCCTGGCCCTCACGCTTCTACTCGCCGGACTGATCCAGCAGGTCAACCTGATCCTCCTCGTGTTCACGCTGGCGGCCGGTCCGTTCATGGCGTCGATCTTCGGCGGCCGATCGATGCTTCGAAGGCTCAGCGTCGTCCGCCGGGCTCCGAGCTATGTTTTCTCCGGCGACCCTCTGGTCATTGACTACGCGCTGGAGAGCGGACGACGATGGACGACCGCCCTGGCCCTCTTCATCGAGGATTCCCTGGTCCCATCCGATCGGACCGTCCCGGGCGCCACCACGATCATCCCTCGGGTCTTCTTCCCCAGAGTGCCTGGGCTGGAACGAGTGAGACAGCAGTGGCAATGCCCAAGCCCAAAGCGGGGCCGGTATCGTTTCCGCGACCTCGATATCGGCACCCGGTCGCCGTTCGGGATCGTCGAGCATCGGGTGACCGTCCCACTCGTCGATGAACTGATCGTTTATCCCCGGATCGGTCAGTTGAGCCGGCGGTGGATGCTGCTTCAGCGGCAGGCCAGCGAAAACCGTCGCGGACAGCGGCACGACCGGTCGGCGCAGCAAATCGAGTATCACGGCCTGCGCGACTACCGGTCAGGCGATAGCCCGCGATGGATTCACTGGCGGACCTCAGCGCGCCGAGGCGAACTGATGGTCAAGGAGTTCGAGCAGCAGAACGAGCAGGATTTTGCGATTCTCGTCGATCCCTGGCTGCCGAGGACCAAGGCGAGCAACGAGCAGCGCGAGGCCGTCGAGCAGGCCATTTCCTTCGCGGCCACCGTCTGCCTCGAAACCTGCCGTCACCAGGGGCGCCGATTATTGCTGGGTTGGACGGGCCCGGCGCCCGGTGTCCGGCACGGTCCGGCATCCGTGAAGCTGCTTCACGAGTTGCTCGAACAACTGGCGATCCTCCGCTCAACGAGCGAAGGCGGCCTGGCCGAGCTACTCGACATCCTCCCGCCCGCCATCCTCCGCGAGGCGCTTGTCATCGTGATCTCGACGCGACCGCTCAATCTGGCCGAGGAGGCCGAACGATCGAAGCGACTCGCGGGAACCGCGGCACGCGGGATCGCCGGGCGGATCTCTCTGCTGAACGCGACCCAGGGCGACCTCGTTCCGCTCTTCCAGCACGACGACCATGCCGCTCAGAACCTGATCCAGCAACGGCCCGTCGCCGCCGGGCTGGCCCGAGGCGCCGCCGCAGCCCGACGGCAGGGCGAGGCATCCGACGACTCCAGGGAAGAAAGCTCCCGGACTCCCGTCCCGAAACTCAACGGCACCGAAGCGGGAGAACGGCCGTGAATAGCTATTTCATCTATCGGGCCAGCCTGTACCTGATGCTGACCGTCTCGACCAACGCCCTCAGCGGAGACATCGGCGAGACCCGAATCTTCCAGCTCTTCCCCGCCTTCGTCGGCATTGCCGGGCTGGCGGCCCTGTTCACGGTCGACCGACGGCCCAGCCTTGCCCTTCCTCGGCCGATCGCCAATGTGCTGGCACTGCTCACTCTCC
>DAIDJI010000201.1 GCA_027451455.1 Planctomycetales bacterium
GCATCGATCGACGATCGTCTTCGTCAACAACCGACGGACCGTCGAGAAGCTGACAACGCGGCTCAACGAGGCCGACGCCCCGGGCGTCGAGGCGCCGGCCCGATTCCGGGCCCATCACGGAAGCCTTAGCCTCGACGAGCGACGGGCGACCGAGGGGGCGCTGAAGGACGGCGAGCTCTCGGCCGTCGTGGCGACAGCCTCACTGGAGCTGGGAATCGACATGGGCGCCGTTGACCTGGTCTGTCAGGTCGAGTCGGCGGGGAATGTCGCGCGGGGGTTGCAGCGGGTCGGTCGGGCCGGGCATGTCGTCCACGGGACCAGCCGGGGGCGGCTGATCGCCAGGACTCCGATGGATCTGCTCGAATCCGCGGCTCTCTGCCGGGCGATGCTCGACGGCCGGATCGAACACCTGCGGGTGCCGCGGAATGGCCTCGATGTCCTGGCACAACAGGTGATCGCCTGCGTCGCCGTGGAGCCCTGGGATGCCGGCGCGCTCTTCGATCTGGTCCGCAGCGCGTATCCCTATCGCGACCTGACGGCCGGTGCGTTCGAGAGCGTTTTGCGGCTGGTCTCAGGCCGGTTTCCGACGCCCGGCCTGCGCGATCTCCGCGCCCGGGTCGCCTGGGACCCGATCCACAACCGCCTCGCCGCCTTGCCCGGGACCTCGCACCTCGCACTCACCGGCGGCGGGACCATCCCCGACACCGGCCAGTTCCCGGTCTATCTCGGCGAGGGCGGCCCGAGGCTCGGCGAGCTGGATGAGGAGTTTATCTTCGAGCGCCGGGTTGGCGAGACGTTCACGCTCGGCAACGCAACCTGGCGGATCGCCGCGATCGAGCCGCATCGCGTGATCGTTGACCGCGCGGAAGGCCAGCCGGGCGTGCTTCCCTTCTGGCGAGGCGAGGGAGCTTCCTGCTCGCCCGAGCTGGGCGAAGCCGTGGGCGAGCTTTGCCGGGAGGTCTCCGCCCGTCTCCATGATCCCGACCTGATCCCCTGGCTCGGCCGCGAATATCACCTCGAGCCTGACGCCTCGGCAATGCTCGCTCGGTTCTTGACCCGCCAGCATCGGGCCGTCGGCGTGATCCCCGACGATCGGACGATCCTCGTCGAATCGTTCCGCGACCAGGCCGGCGAGCTTGGGCTCGCGGTTCTCACACCGTTCGGCGGGAAGCTGCACCTTGGCCTCAAGATTGCGCTTCTGGCCCGGCTCCGCCGCCGATTCGGGCTGACCGCAGCCTGCCTGCACCTCGACTCCGGACTGCTCTTCCGCCTTCCGGGACTCCACGAGACTCCACGGGACTTTTTCGAGGGCCTTACCGGCGAAATCGCCGAGGAATTGATACGAGAAGAGCTACCCGAGACTGCGCTCTTCGGCCTCCGTTTCCGACAGGCCGCCGGCCGGGCCCTTTTGATGCCCCGGCCCGACCCCTCAAAACGAACGCCACTCTGGCTCCAAAGGCTTCGGGCCAGAGACCTCTTGCAGGTCGCCCGCCAGTTCCCCGACTTCCCGATCGTCCTGGAAACCTACCGCGAATGCCTCGACGAGGACCTCGACCTCCCCCGACTGCGCGCCTTCCTCGACGACGTCCAGGCCGGCCGGATCCGGGTCGTCCAGCACGAGGGCGAGGTCCCCTCGCCAATGTCTCAGGAACTTGTGTTTAATCTCACGGCTGCTTATATCTATCAGTGGGATGAGCCGAAGACGTCGGATCGGAAGCCGGCCGGGTCGGTCGTTGATGAGGATCTCCTCGCGGCGATGCTTCGCGAGGGACTCGACCCGCGCGCGATCGGCCGCGTCGACACCAGGCTCAGGCGCCTGGGGCGGCCACCGCGGTCGGCCGAGGAGATGGCCGAGCGTCTCCGGTTACTCGGCGACCTGACGGAATCGGAGGTAGTCGGGCCGATCTCGGGGTTCCTTTCGGAGCTGGCCGCGGCGGGACGGGCCCTCGCGATGGATCTGCCCGGGACGGAGGAGCCTCGGCGATGGATTGCCGCCGAGGACGAGGCAACCTATCGCGCGGCGTTTCTCGACGACGGCGACCGTCCTCGATCGGTTGAGGCGATGGAGACGGTCGTCGGCCGGTTTCTCCGGACTCACGCCCTGATCGGCGTGCGCGAGCTGACGGCTCGATATCCGATCGAGACCGCGGAGGCGGTTGAGCATCTGGAGCGATGGGCCGAGGAGGGGCACGCGGTTCGGGTCGACGACGAGGAAGGGGGGCGCTGGGCCGACCGCGAGAACCTCGCCGAGATCCGGCGCGCGACGGTCGCGGTCCGCCGCCAGGAGAGCCTGGCCGTCGCGCCCGAGGTCTTCGCCGATTTCCTTCTGCGATGGCAGTATGTTCATCCTCGGACGCGAGGCGAGGGCCCAGCGTTTGTGTCGACGGTCCTGGAGCGGTTGCGGGGGTACTCGGCGCCGGCCCCGCTCTGGGACGCCGAGATCCTTCCGCGTCGGATCGCGGGGTATCGTCCCGCCTGGCTCGACGAGGCGATCGGCGGGGGCGGATGGATCTGGCGGGCCGAGGGTGCCACTCGGGGCGAGCCCCGGGTCGCGTTCCTGCCCCGCGACCTCGACGGAGGACCGGGACCGGATCCCGAGGCCGAGCCGCTCGGCCCGGACGAGTCGGCCGTGCTCGACCTGCTCGCGAGCCGGGGCGCGAGCTTCGCCGACGAGCTGGCGAGGGCTTCGGGGCTGGATCCGTCCCGGGTGCGCCGGGCGCTGATGGCGCTGACCGGGCGAGGGCTGGCGACCAACGATCGCCTCGACCCGATCCGGCCCGGCTCGGAAGCGGTCCTCGCGGCGCTCGATCAGGCGTCTCGCGATCGGGGCGCGGGTCGATCGTTGCGGGTCCGTCCGCGAAGAGCGGCGGCCGGACCGGCCGAGGGGCGGTGGTCTCGGCTGGAGGCGGGAACCGATGACTCTCAGGGGCGCGCCCTGACCTGGGCGGGAATCCTGCTCGATCGCTACGGCGTTCTGAGCCGCGAGGTCGTCGCGATGGAGCCCTCAGCGCCCTCCTGGAGCGAGCTGGCCGAGGTTTTATCCCGGGCTGAGTGGCGGGGCGAGGTCCGTCGGGGCTACCTTGTCGAGGGGCTCTCGGGCGTTCAGTACGCCAGTGACGAGGCCGCCGCCGAGCTCGCCCGGTCGGGCTCGCGGACCGGCCGCGATCCGGCCTCACCGGTCGTTCTGGTCGCGGCGATCGACCCGGCCAACCTCTACGGCGGCGGTGCGCCGTTCGACCTGGAACTGCTCGACGGCGGGACGGCCCGTCTTCCCCGCGTCGCCGGGAATTACCTGGCCCTCCGCGACGGCCGGCCCGTTTTGATCGCCGAATCCTACGCGAAGCGGCTCACTGCGCTACCCTGGGCCGAGCCGGCCGACATCGATTCCGCGCTGAAACTTCTTCCAACCTTGATCGGGCCTGGTCGACGCCTCCTCCGGGTCGAACGGTATAATGGCGAGATCGCCGCCTCGGGAATCGGAGCCCAGATGCTCGCCAGGGCAGGCTTTGTCCGCGATTATCCCAACATGGCGTACTATCCCGGCTGGTCGACACCGACCGCGGTGCAAGAGACTCACCTGGATCTGAAGACCTGGTAACGCCCTGGTTAGGGTTTTGCCGCGAGATATCCGCCCGATTTCCTCGACGGCCGCGAGGCCGAACCGGGAATGGCCCCCGGAGCCCCCACATGGACCACGGATCGATCCCGACCACCCCGGCCGCCGAGCCGCTCTTCGACGCGATCGTCATCAGCGACCTGCACCTGGGCAGCGACGTCTGCCAGGCCAAGCTGCTGGAGGAGTTCTTGATCTGGGCCGTCGGCCACTGCCGGGAGCTGGTGATCAACGGCGACATCTTCGACGACCTGAACTTCAAGCGGCTGACGAAGCGGCATTTCGCCTGCCTGAAGGTGATCCGCCGCCACTCCGACCGCGACGACTTTCGACTGGTCTGGGTCCGCGGGAACCACGACGGACCGGCCGACATCGTTAGCCACATCGTCGGCGTGGATATCCTGGATGAATATATCTACGACAACGGCCGGGTCCGGCTGCTGATCCTCCACGGCGACCAGTTTGACACGTTTACCACGTCGTACCCACTGCTGACCGACGCGGCTGTCGGGGTTTTTTACTTCATTCAGAAGTGGATGCCCCACCGGGCGGCGCGGTGGATTCGGCGGATCTCGAAGCGATGGCAACGGAACAGCGAGCGGGTGGAGAGCCGGGCGCGGGAATACGCGCGATCGCACGGGTTCCGATTCGTGACATGCGGTCACACGCACCTATCGATGGAATCGGACCGAGACGGCGTCCGCTACGTGAACAGTGGGACGTGGACCGACTATCCGCCTTGCCCGTTCGTGGTTGTGGAAGGGGACCAGGTTCGACTGGAGCACTGGCCGCTTGCCGGAGTTGAGGAGGCGACCCCGGATCGAGCGGAGGCCGAGGCCCCCTCGACACCCGCGCCGTCGCATTCGTCGCCACTGCCCGCGATGGGATGATCGGGATCTGGGTTGGTGGTCCAGCTCTTTCGCTTCGACCGGCACGCGGGGGAGTTGAGCTCGGCCACCCGGGGAATTCTGCTTCCCTCATCGCGGATTTCCACGAGGGGAAACTGACTGCCATTTTCGAGTCCTGGGCGGCACGATCGGGGGTCGCCGGTAGTGGAACTCGACGCGGCATCCTATCAACCAGGGGATGAGCGGGTCGGAACAGAGGAGTCGGGTCGGAACAAAGGGGTCAGGGTCGGAACAAAGGGGTCAGGAACCGATTCGACATCTGCTAGCGACGGGAGCCCGTCCGGCGGCGGCTCCGAGACAATCGAACCGCTCGACATTGAATAACGGTTCCTGACACCTTATCAACGCCCTTATCCCTCCCAACACGCCCCTTTTTCCCGTCCCCGTTTTCCGCTCCTCGGCCGTGATGTGGGCATCTATCTGGTCGGATGTCCAGAAATTGCGATTTGTCATACGAAAGTTAAGCAACGCAGCTTCGCCGAAAGAAGCTTATTTTTCAATAGGATTCAGACGTTGAATGCTATTGACGGATTGGCGGGGGCCGCTAGAATCGATTTATGCCTCCCAAATACGGTCCAACTTGGCTACCGAAGCCCGAAGATTACCAGAGAATCTTCGAGGAGCAAAACCCTTGGCACCAAACGGGAACGGTCCCAGGAGAGTGGGCCAAGACCGTTGAGCGACCATTGGCAAGATTCATGGAGGAGCGTCTGCGCGGCTCGCTACCAAGGCGATTCCAGCTCGTTCTTGGTCCGCGTCGAATTGGCAAGACGACCGCAATGTATCAGACCGTAAAACGATTGCTCGCAAGAGGAACACCTCGCAAGCAATTGTGGTGGCTACGGCTAGATCATCCTCTATTGATGGAAGTTTCCTTAGCAAAACTTGTCACTTATGCGATTGAAGCGGCGCAGGATTTCGTCCAATCGGGCACCTTTAGTACAAATAATCCTATATATTTCTTCTTGGACGAGTTGACTTATTCGGAGAAGTGGGACCTTTGGTTGAAGTCATTTTACGACGAGACTTGGCCCATACAAATCGTGGGCACTTCGAGTTCTACTGCCGCCTTGCGAGATCGAAAGCTGGAGAGCGGTATAGGACGGTGGGAAGATCAGTATCTTGCACCTTATTTGTTTTCAGAATATTTGGACCTGCGAAAGAGTTCTATTCGCATTCCTGTCAAGGACACCCTCTTCCAGACACTCGTCGAATGTATCAACCAAAAGGTCGATACGACTGGGCTGGCGGACCTACGAAGACGATTCATGTTGACCGGAGGCTTTCCGGAACTACTTATCTCCCATGAGGCTACATCTAGAGACGAGGACTCACTTCTACTGCAATCGCAGCGAATTTTGCGCAGCGACGCGATTGAACGTGCGATTTACAAGGATATCCCCCAAGCATTCGGCGTGGATAATCCCTTGATCATGGAGAGGCTGCTCTATACCCTAGCCGGCCAAGTGACCGGTATCCTCTCGCCAAACAATATTTGCCAGAACCTGGGAGGCGTCTCCCAGCCAACATTTGGCAGGTATTTAAATTATTTGAAACTTGCATTTCTGGTTTTTACGATACCCAATTATTCGGGCAACGAAGGGTCAGTCCAGAGGCGTGGGCAGAAGCTCTTTTTTGTGGATGCTGCGGTTCGCAACGCAGCACTGCAGCGCGGACTGGCGCCGCTACGTGACCCAGAGGAAATGGGGATTCTCGTGGAGAACATGGCCGCCGCGCATCTTCAAGCGTTGGGAGAGCAAGGCCAGACGAGGATCTACTACTGGAGAGATCGAAGCGACGAAATCGACTTGGTGTACGACCACCCGGATGAGCCTATCGCGTTCGAAATCGCATCATCGGCGTCCCATCGCCGACAGGGAATGCATGCATTTACCGAGCGGTTTAAGCGTTTCAATAGGCGCGCGTTTATTGTAAGTCCAGATGGAACACTCACGCTGCCTTCAAGTAACTGGGATGGGATCGGTAGCCTACCGTTAGACCTTTTCCTGCTAGCGGCAGGCGCGCAGGCTGAACATGAATTGGCGAAGCGGCTCGGCGCGGTCCATCCGTCCGCCGAATAAAACGTCACGACCCTCGCCTGACGCCGAAAGGCTGACGGGATTTCAAATGGAGGGGGACAAAGGGGTCTGGAACCGATTCGACATCTGCTAGCGACGGGAGCCCGTCCGGCGGCGGCACCGAGACGATCGTAGCGCTCAACCTTAAATAACGGTTCCGGACACCTTATCCCCTGCCAGACACCTTATCCCCTGCACGCGCCGGGACCGGCGAACGGCCGGTCGGTGTAGCCCCGCGGGCCGATCGGTGGACCCGGCGAAGGCCGCGGACTCCCCTTGCGAGCGGGTCGCGACCTGGCGCCGGTCACGCCGGAGTCGCCTGACGATCGCCGTCGGTGGTGATCGCCGATGATCACCGCGAGGCGTTCCTTTAAAAATGAGGTTCACGGCGAGTCGGCAGGGCTTCTTGAAGAGGGGATTAAAGGTCGGGCTACGCCGACTCCAATCCATGATCGTTAGGCCGCCTCCACGTGCAACCGGAGTGCTTGCCCACGGGTATGCAATGCCATGATCTGATCGGCCCGTAGCGTGTGCAGTCCGTAAGTCTGGCCGGAGTTGTCACAGAACTCGACCTCGAACGCCGCACCATCCCCGAGGATTTCGACCACCGCCCCGACTTCCCCGGCTGTCAGACCTAAAGCCGGTACGTCCTCCGTTACCGCCACCGTGTCGAGCCGTTCGATGTGCGTCGCCATGTATGCCTCATCTCGGGAGTAGGTAACAGGTCATCAGACGAGGGAAGTCCTCGCCCGCCCGGATGATCCAGGCCGACCGGACCACCGCTCGACCGGACGACGTGACAATCTCGAAATCGAGCCGGTAGCGATCCCCGAACTCGTCGCCACGCTCGAAATCGGCCTCCCCATCGATCGCAGCCTGCAGGAGCCACTCGCGGAACGCCGGCGCATCGGAACCAGTCAGCCCCAAGGCCGCACGGAAGACGGCGGCCTTGTGCTTGCCGACCGGATGGGTGGTGGACAGGCAGTAATCGCTGAGCTTCCGAAGATCGACCTGCGCCCGTTCGCAATTCGGAAGCTTCATGAATCGATCGTATCCCGTGACGCGCGGAGGTTCAAGCCGGCCCCTGCCCGGCACCTACCTCTCCTCGCCGAACCAAGCCGCCAAAACTCTTCTTCGGGGAAACGCCTGGCCGTATAGTGGCCCCCAGATTTCAGGCGGGAACAAAGGGGGGCGGGAACAAAGGGGTCGGGAACCGATTCGACATCTGCTAGCGACGGGAGCCCGTCCGGCGGCGGCGCCGAGACGATCGAACCGCTCCACCTTGAATAACGGTTCCTGACACCTTATCCCCTTCCAATTCGGTCCGGAATCCCCCGAGGCCACCGTCAGCGGCGCATCCGGCGGGTCGGCATCAGCGCGCCGAAGAGGCCGTGATACTGCCCGGCGATCCCTGCGGTGAACAGCAACGAATTGGTCGGCCCGGTACTGACGCCGTTGCCGAAATCGAGGCCCCACAGGAACGGGATCACGACAGGCTGACCGTTCGCATACTTGAGCTGGCCCAGGAACCGCCCGTTCCCGAGGTTGAAGGCACTGATCCGCCCATCGTAGAAGTTGCCGACGAGCAGGTCATTGCTGAAGTGGCCGAAATTCGATGGGGCGATCGCCATGCCCCACGGACCCTGAAGCGGCCCGGCCGGACCGGAGAGCGGGAGTTGCCGCACGAAGGTCCCGTCGGTATTGAACTCGGCGACCGCCCCACCACCCTGCGCCGCCTCGAGGTAGGCGACGAACAGGTGGCCGTCGAGGGCCTGGATGTTGTAGGGCGTCATGCCCCCCGGCAACCTCGGATCGACGAAGTTCCCCGTCAGCGTGACCTTGCTCCATGAACTATTGAAGACATCGATGCCCGGCGAGAGTCGCGGATCGGCCGTGTAAAGGTAGGTCTGCCCGCCGCTGCTGGCCATGG
>DAIDJI010000202.1 GCA_027451455.1 Planctomycetales bacterium
TTGCCGAGATGCGTCCCGGCCTGACCGAGATGGAGGCCTGGACCCTGGTCCATCGCGCGGCGACGCTCGCGATCGGCGAGCGGGTCGGCCTCTATGGCGACTTCGCCTCGGGGCCCCGGCTCGCGACAGCGAAGGGCGGCGGGCCGACCTCCCGAAAAATCGAGCCGGGCGATTTGCTCCTGCTCGATTTCTCGGTGATCGTCTCGGGCTACCGTGGCGACTTCACCAACACCTTTGCCGTCGGTGCTCCGCCGACGCCCCGACAGCACGAAATGTTTCAGGCCTGCGTCGGAGCCCTCAAGGCGGCCGAATCGGTCCTGAAGCCGGGAACGCCCGCTCGCGAGGTCGACGCCGCGGTACGCCGGCACTTCGATTCCCTCGGGCTTGGCCGGTCGTTCACCACCCACTCGGGGCACGGGATCGGACTCGGCCATCCCGAACCACCGTACTTCGTCCCCGAAAGCGACGAGACGATCGTGGTCGGCGACGTGGTCGCCATCGAGCCCGGCCTCTACATCGAGGGTGAGGGCGGCATGCGGTTCGAACGCAATTATCTCGTCACGCGAGACGGGTTTGAAACCCTCTCGAACCACGAACTGCGCCTCGAACAGTAGCCGCCGAGGTGGCTCAAAAACTCTCCGGCGATCCGAGGGACGCGGCCGGTGTTTACTGGATTCCGGCCGCCGATTTCTTCGGCTCCTCAACCTTCTTCGCGGGCTTCTCGGGTGACTTCTCCTGCTTGAGGATCCGGACCAGCTCGCGGATCTCGCCCAGAAGTTCGGACGTATCGCGAACGTGTTCCTCACCCGGAAAGACAAGCCACCCGCCATCATCGGCGGGATGATGACCGCCGTAGGGCGTCTCCATGGCTTGTTTCATCAGGTGCAACTGGCGCCGGATCTGCATGAACTCCATGAGTTCCTTCATTTCCGAGATGCTCATCTCACCGCGCTCGGCCTTCTGAAGCCGCTCCGTGATCGGTGGCGGCGTCTGCATCGTCGGCGGCAGGTGCGCTTCCGAGTCGGCGCTGGTAATGACCAGAATCCCATCCTCGACAAAGTACATCAGCCCGATCTGCGTCAGGACCAGTTGCAGGGTCCGACGTAGCGGAACGCCCTCAAGGTCGATCTGGACCGTCGAGTTCAGCGACCGCTCGGCCTCCTGGAGCCCGATGGGATCCACATAGATCGGGATACCGTGAAAAGTGGGAGTGGCCGTCGCCTGCTTGATGTACTTGAGAACGTCATCGAGCGGTGTCTCGTGGGCGAACGACATCGCGATCGGTTCCTCGAGCTTTTCGAGGACCTGGCGGGTCCTGGGGTCCTGTTCGGCCGGGTGATGGGTGGGAAGGTTGAAGATCACCCTGGTCTTCTGCTTCGACTCGGGCGGCGCGCCAGCCTTCTTCAACACGGCCTTGGTGGACTCGAACGGGCCGCCGCCGGGCGCGGGACTGGCTTTCTTCTCCTGCCGGGCCATGACGGCGGTCGTGGTCACCGCGATCCCCGAGGCACACGCGACCAGCAAAACCGTCGCAAGCTTGCGATAGAACATGGAATTCAGGGCTCCTTGGGCGAGAGAGGTAATGGACTGAGAAGCGGCCTGCGCGACGGAATGCCCCGCCGCCATCCGCACCGATGTCCCGACGACACGATCGATCAGCACGCGATCGAGAATTCCGCGGAGATCCAAACTGTTGGCCGCGAGGACCACGCCCGACATCGGCTCGAAACCTCGACGCGTCAATCGATCCCGGAGGATCTCCCGGGCCCGAGCGAGCCGGCCCTTGACCGTCCCGACCGGCCATCCCAGGTCGCGCGCGGCCTCCTCGTGCGTCCGGCCTTCGAGATAGCAGAGGACCATCGGCGACCGGTATCGTGCCGGGAGCCGGTTCCATTCCTGGTCGAGGATTTCGGAGACGTCGGGCTCGGTTGCCGATCGGGAACGTCCCTCGACGTCCCGATCGAGCGTGACCGGTTCCCGGCGCCGACGCCGGGCCGCCTGGTCCCGCGCCCGGGCTGCGACCCGCCGCGCAACTCCATACAGCCAGGGTCCGATGGCATCGCGTGGGCCGAGATGGCCGGCGCGTCGGATCAGGATGAGAAACGTGGCCTGGAAGGCGTCGTCGGCATCCGGAGTGACGCCCAGCGCGCGCCGGCAGACGGCCAGGACCATCGGACCGTGCCGGATCACCAGCGCCTCGAACGCCGACTCATCCCGGCGCTCCCGGTAGCGTTCGAGCAGTTCCCACTCCGAGAGTCCCGAGACCGACCCGCCCTCGAAGAGACGCGCCAGCTCCGGAATCGCCATCCGTTCGGTCGCCATTTCCGAGGCCCCCGTTGAGGTGATCCCCTATTTGATGCAGGTGCGGAGGGGCCCGGATACAACTTTCCGAAAAAATTCGTCCGATCGTCGTCCGCCGGCTCCCCTTGCCCGTCTTCCCCGGATCTGTTAACTTCCCCGACGGACCGGGATTGAAGGAGCCCGGCCAGGCGCAGGAGGCGCGGGGTCCATGGATCTTTCCCGATCTCGAGACGGTTCCCCCTGCCCGGTCGGGTTCGTCGGCGATCTCTCGGATCCGTGGGTCGTCGCGATCGCCGAGGCCCTCGCCCTGGGCCGACCGATTGAGCGAATCTCCTGCGAGGGCCCCCTGCCCGACCGACCGTTCGGCGAGAACCCGCCGTCGGCACTGGTCCTCCATCGCCATCGCCTGAGCCTGGCCGATGCCGCCCGGCTCTCGGAATGGCGAGCATCGTCCAGGGGGCTTCACCTCACGCTCGTGGTGAGTCCGTTTGCCCGATACGAGGAAGCCGAGCGCGCCACGACCGTGGTCGACACCATCGTCTCCGAGGCGATCGCGGCGGAGGTCCTGCCCGGCCGGCTCGCCCGTCGCCTCGACGGCGATCGGAGGGCCGCGCCGACGTCCGCCCGCCCGGCCTGCCTGGTCGAGGTCGCCTCGGGCGATCCGGAACTGGCCCAGATGCTGGCCGAGGTTTGCACCCGGGCCGGCTATCCGACCCGGATCATCGACGACCGACGGATCGGCGGTGACCCTCCCGCAACCACCCCGGATCGCGTGCTGACCCTCTGGGATCTTCCGGTGCTGGAATCGGGATGGCCGAGGCGGCTGCAAGTGCGGACGCTCCAGACCGGCCCGACGATTGCACTGGCAGGATTCGCCGATCGCGAGACAGTCGCCCTCGCCCGGGAGGCCGGCGCGTTCGCCTGCCTGGAACTTCCCTGCGAGCTGGAGGACCTGGTTGACGCGATCGACCGCGCCGTCCTTCAGACGCCCCTCTCGGACTGGCCGACCGCCACGCGAGCTGATTCGGCGCATCGACTCCCGACCCCACGTCGGAAGCCTGCGCGTCGGCCGGAGCTCGCTGTCGTCTCGCGGTGGTCGGACGCGGAGCCGACTCCTACAATGCCCTGAGTGGCTTGAACGCGTTTCTCGGTTGTTTTGCGATCCTCCCTGTCCTTCCGTGGTTGCCTTCTCCGCATGAAAGTCGCCACCAGCCAACCGCCGCCGGCCACCCTGAAGGACCTGACCCGGCAAATCCAGCGCGCTCCCGGTTTCCCCGAGATTCTGGCCGCTCTCAAGAACGGCCGGAGCGCCACGATCGACGGCGCCTGGGGCTCGGCCTCGGCGCTCGTTGCGGCGGCCCTCGGTCTGCACGCGCCCTCCACCCTGGTGATCGCGATCGCTCACGTCGGCGACGTGGACGATTTTCGGGAGGATGTCGCGACCTTCGCCGGGATCAGTCCCGAGGTCTTCCCCGCCTGGGAAAAACCCCCACGCGAGCGCACACCCGACGACGAGGTCTTCGGCAAGCGGCTCCGCGTTTTGAAGCGACTGGCCGGCCCCGAACCGCCCCGGCTGGTCGTCGCGCCGTTCCAGGCGATGCTGCAACCCGTGCCGAGCCGCGAGGCCCTCGCCGGGATGTCGCGTCTGGTCGGGCTCGGCGAGTCCGTCCCGATTGAGGAGCTGATGCGATGGCTCCAGGATCGGGGCATGTCGCGGGTCGAAGTGGTCGAGGTTTCGGGCGAGTTCAGCCTCCGGGGCGGAATCCTCGACGTCTTCCCCATCGACGCCTCCGACCCGGTTCGGATCGAGTTCTTCGGCGATGAGGTCGAGTCGATCCGTCCGTTCGACGTTGCCTCTCAGCGCTCGCTCGACCGATGGAACTCCGTCAGTCTCACCGCCGGGCCGGCGGTCGACGAGATCGATCCTACCCATTTCGGCCACCCGGCCGACTTCTTCCCGGAATCGACCTGGGTCCTCCTCCTCGAACCCAACGACCTGCGCGAGGAAGGCCGGCAATACCTCGGACGACTACCCGATCTCTCCGGCCTTTTCACCGTCGAGCAAGGTTTTGAGCGGCTGATCCGCCTGCCGACAATCGCTGTCTCGACGCTCGCGGCCGACTCGCTCGAAACAACCTGTCACCTCCGGGTCGAGAGTGTCGAGCGGTTCTCCGGCGACCTCGCCCGCGTGAAAGAGGAGCTCGAGAGCGCCTCGGCCGGCGATCGGGTCCTGATCGCCTGCCACAATCCCGCCGAGATCGAACGGCTCACCGAGGTCTTCTCCGATACCGAGCTTGCCCGATCGCGACGCCTCACCCTGACCCTGGGCCGGATTCGATCGGGCTTCCACCTGATCGACGCACGCACGCTCGTGATCGGCGATCACGAGCTGTTCGCCCGTGCGGAGGTCCGCCGCACGGTGACCCGGCGCCGGTATGAGAGCCGGGCGATCGACAGCTTCCTCGACCTCAACGAGGGCGACCTGGTCGTCCACGTGAACCACGGAATCGCCCGGTATCGTGGCTTGCAGCTTTTGACCAGGTCCGACGATCACGACGAGGAGACGATGGTCCTCGAATTCGCCGAGGGGACAAAACTATACGTCCCCGTGGCGAAGATCGACCTCGTGCAGAAGTATGTCGGCGGCGGCAAGGCCGAGCCACCGCTCTCAAAAATCGGATCCTCCGCCTGGGAGAAGCGAAAGAAGCGCGTCGCCGAGGCCGTCGTCGACCTGGCGCAGGAATTGATCGACATCCAGGCCCGGCGGAACAATCAGCCGGGATTCGCCTACCCCGCCGAAGATAGCCACTGGATGGCCGAGTTCGAGGCCGCCTTCCCCTACGAGGAAACGCCCGACCAGCTCGCCGCGATCGAGGCGGTCAAGGGCGACATGGTCAAGACCCGTCCGATGGACCGCCTCATCTGCGGCGACGTCGGCTATGGCAAGACCGAGGTGGCGATCCGGGCCGCCTTCAAGGCCGTCGACGCAGGCAAACAGGTCGCCGTTCTCGTCCCGACCACCATCCTCGCCGAACAGCACCAGCGCAGCTTCGCCGGGCGGATGGCCGAGTTTCCCTTCGTGGTCGAGGCGGTCAACCGCTTCCGCCCAAGAGCCGAGATCCGGGACGTTTTGAAGCGCACCGCCGCCGGCGCGGTCGACATCCTGATCGGAACGCACCGCATCCTTCAAAAAGACGTGAAGTTCAAGGACCTCGGCCTGGTCATCATCGACGAGGAGCAGCGGTTCGGCGTCGAGGACAAGGAGTGGCTCAAAACCTTCCGAGCCACGGTGGACGTCCTGACGCTCTCCGCCACGCCGATCCCGAGAACGCTCCACATGAGCCTGCTCGGCATCCGCGACATCTCCAACCTGGAGACGCCGCCGCCCGACCGAAAAGCGATCGAGACCCGCGTCCTCCGGTTCGACGAGGAGACGATCCGCCGCGCCATCGTGCGCGAACTGAACCGCGACGGCCAGATTTATTTTGTCCACAACCGCGTCTTCGACATCGAGTCGGTTGCCAACAAGGTGCAGTCAATCGCTCCCGAGGCCCGGATTTGCATCGGCCACGGGCAGATGTCGGGCGAGCAACTCGAACGGACCATGCTGGCCTTTCTGCGCAAGGAATACGACATCCTCGTCGCGACGACCATCATCGAGAGCGGCCTCGACATCCCGAACGTGAATACGATCTTCATCAACGAGGCCGATAAGTATGGACTCGCCGATTTGCACCAGCTTCGTGGACGGGTCGGGCGATACAAACACCGGGCGTATGCTTACCTGATGCTCGAATCCGACCGCCCGGTCACGCCCAATGCGACGAAGCGGCTGAAGGCGATCGAGGAGTTCACCGAACTGGGCGCAGGGTTCAAGATTGCGCTCCGGGATCTGGAAATCCGGGGCGCTGGGAATATTCTGGGCGCCGAGCAATCCGGCCACATCGAGAGCGTCGGCTACGAGCTTTATTGCTCGCTGCTGGAATCGGCCGCGCGAACCCTCACGAACCAGCCCGAGCGTCCGATCTTCGACTGCTCGGTGGAGCTTGGCTGGCGGGCCTATCTACCGAAGGATTACGTACCGGCGGCCCGGGTCAAGCTGGAGCTTTACCGGCGGCTCGCCCGGCTCCGAACGATCAAGCACCTGGAAGACTTCCGCCAGGAGTTGGTCGATCGTTTCGGCCCGCTCCCGCGTCCGGCCGAAAATCTCGTCTCCGAGGCCGAGATCCGGATCATGGCCGGGGCCTGGAAGCTGGAGCGGATTCATGTCGAGACGGGGCAGTATGTCGTCCTGACCTACCGCGACCCGTCCCGGATCGAGGCGCTGGCGCGCCGGCATCGCGGGCAGGTCCGGATCGTGGACCCGAAGCGGGCGTATGTCCCGCTCGGGGAGGATCCGGTCAAGCCTCGCGAGATCGCCGGACGGGTGCGGGACCTTCTTCGGACCGCATCCTAGAAGCACGCCCACGCGACCGGGCGAAAACCAGGCCGAAGGTCAGGATTCCCAGAACGCCCAGGGTCAAGGTCCCGGGCTCGGGTGTCGGAGGATTACCGCCCGGGTTGCCGACTCCCGTCGTCCCGATCGGCCGCCACTGGAGCGATTCGTTTTCGGGGAATTTGCTGGGATTGTACGGGTAATTCGATCCGTTAATCCCGTAAGTTGCGGCATCATAGCCCCCCGTATCCAGGATATGCCCCGTATCCGAAAAGGTCTGTGCCGTTCCGTCGATCTTGACCCGGACCATCGGATCACCCGTGTAAGGATGGGCAGGAGTGAATCCGGAACTTCCGTCGGGGTAGCTGAATCTCGTGAGCTGGTCACTGGTATCAAACTGCGAGGCGTTTGTCGTGGTCTGCGTCAGGACCATGTAGTCGCCGTTGGGGAGCAGACCCGGTGTGCCCCAGAGATCATAGGTCGCACCATTCTGAAATCCTGAAACAAACACATCGTTGATCGTGACGGCTGATCCGCTCGTGTTCTGAATCAGGATCGCGCCGGCGTCGAAAATTGTCCCCGGCGTTTTGGATCCGAGGAAAATGGTGTTTGGTGAACCGTTCCAGGGGCTCGGGAAAAAAGCATTCGGTCGGAGACTATCAGCGTATCCGACGTAAATCGTGATCCCATCGGCGTTTACTAGATTTGGCTCGAATCCGAAAAGAAGGGCGCAAACGGTGCAGAACGCGAGTCTGAAAGTTGTAGGTCTCATTTTGGCATTCCTTGCAAGTCTTTGAGATGCTGATTCTGCTTACGCGATTCAGCTTACCGAAAGATTTTGAGGAATCAAGTGTCATCCCGCGAAATTCGAGCGAGTTCTGAATGGAGGTCACGACCTCGCTATTGTTCGACCTCGGAAGAATCCTGGAGGTATCGTAAATCAAGCCGGCGTCGAGACCGCCGATTCCAGGATCTATGGAGTCGTTGAGCGGAACAAATCGATGAGTTAGGGCGCACTTTTCTCTGAGTATAAAAAGAACGGCTTCGGCTCTTTTCGCCGATTTCGCCGTTCACGCTTTCGCGACTCGATGACCGACCGGAGGCGATCCAGAGACGCCGTGATCCTTCCCATGAGCTTCGGGAAGTCTCTCGCTACTCGGGGTTCCGATAGCAACGGAGAAAAAAACAACGATCTTCCGCGTGACTGGTGTTCAGTAGGCGACCGGAGCGGTCGCAAGAGGCGGTGACTTACGCCACGAACCAGTGGCCCGCCCGGTCGCGGCGGGCCAGTTTGCCGGCCCCCCCGAGGCGGTCGGGGGGACCGGCTGCTCATCCCGCCGGCCGCGGCTCAGGGGGCCCGGAAGAGGTCCGGGAAGCCGGTCGTGGCCCTGTTGCCCTTCACATTGGCCCGGACGAGGGTCAGTGTACCGCCCTGGCTGTAGACCCCGCCGCCCTCGCCGTCCGCCGAGCCGTTGGCCCAGTTGCCGTTGACCGTCGTGTCGGTCAGGGACACCGTGCTGCTCAGGGCGTAGATCCCGCCGCCGTAGGCGTTCAGGCCGACGGACTGGTTGGCGTTGACCGTGGTGTTGGTCAGCGACAGCGTGCTATCCTCGGCGTAGATGCCCCCGCCCTTGACTGTGCCCAGGAGGTCGGACACGAGGTTGGAGTTGATGACCGAGTCGACGATCGAGGCCGTGCCGCCGGTCGTGCTGAGGCCGCCGGCCTGGGATGTCGCCGTATTGTTGACGATGGTGCTCGATGCGACGCCCAGCGTGCCCTGGTTGGCGATG
>DAIDJI010000203.1 GCA_027451455.1 Planctomycetales bacterium
GCTCTCTCGATCGTCATCGGGCTCGCGGGCGTGACCTGGAAGTGGCGCGAGGCGGTCCGCGAGCGGGCGAGGGCCGAGGCCATCGTCGAGCTGCTGACCGACCGCCTGCTCGCCCGCGCCGACGCCGAGCTCGACCCGATCGGCCGGAACCCGACGGTCCGCGAGCTGCTCGACGACGCCGCGGCCCGGCTCGGCGGATGGCTCGACGGCCAGCCCGACGTCGAGGCGAGGGTCCGCGAGACGATCGGCGGCGCCTACCTCTCGCTCGGCCGGTTCGGGCCGGCCGAGGATCAGCTCCGGCGGGCGATCGAGCTGGACGCGAGGGCCAATGGCCCGGGAGGCCGCGTGGGACTGCTCGCCGTCAACCGGCTGGGCACGGTCCTCGATCGGACCGATCGGACGGCCGAGGCCGTGGCCATGCTGCGCCGCAACCTCGACGATTGCCGACGAATCCTGGGCCCCGACGACCCGGCCACCCTCGACGCCGACGAGCGGCTCGCCTCGTCGCTCTGGCATCTCGGAAACCTGGACGAGGCGGAGGCCGTCCTGCGTCGGAACATCGGCGACCGCGGCCGGGTCTTCCGCCCCGATCACGCGGCGACGCTCCGCTCGGTCTACTTGCTCAGCCGGCTCCTCCGCGAGCGCCGGCGGTTCGACGAGGCTCGCGACCTGGCCTACCGATTCGCCCACGACATCCAGTGCGCCAGCGGATCGAACCACCCCGACCGGATTCTCGCCCTGACCAACCAGGGGGACGTCGCGCGCGACCAGGGCCAACGCGCCGAGGCCGAACGCTATTATCGCCACGCCGCCGAGGAGGCCGCCCGGATTCTCGGCCCCGAACACCCCAACACCCGCGAGGCCAGGGCGAATCTTGCTCGATTCCTGGCGACGGACGTGGTCCCGTCGCTCTGAGAAAAGGCGACGTGATACCGATCGGGCCGATTCCGATCCCGAGGCCGGGAGAGGGGATCCCGACGGCCTTGATGGGTCCCTGTTTTCGCTCGACGGCAATAATCGGGTCGCCCGGTCGAACTCCTCAGAGCGGACCGAGTGAATCTCCGCGATCTCAACCTGGAAAGGATGCACCAATGAAGACCCGGTCAACAACGAGGATCGCCGGCCTGGTTTGCGGGCTCGGCGTCGCGATGGCCCTGGGCGCCGGATGCGAGGAGAAAGGCCCCGCCGAGCAGGCCGGCCAGAACGTAGATAATGCCGTCCAGAAGGCAAAGGATACGATCAGCCCGCCCGGCCCGGGCGAGAAGGCCGGTCGGGCCGTCGACAAGACGCTGAATCCCTGATCCTTCGCGAATCGCGGGTCCACGCCGCGAGGGCCCCCGAACCGGGAAGGATCGACGCTCATCCGTCGGCCTTCCCGTGTTCGTCGGTCGACGGGGAAAATCCGCCGACGCCTTTCTCCCCTCCCGCACCGGTGTTCCGTCGTGCCCCTACCCATCGCGACGAGACTGCCTAAAATGACAAGGCTATGCGAGAAATCCAAACCCGGTTCGGGCCCCTAATCCTCGGTGAGCCGCCGCCATGAAACCGATCCTGATCACCGGCGCCAGCGGCTATATCGGCGGTCGGCTGGCCCCTGAGCTGGCCGAGAAGGGGCATTCCGTCCGATGTCTGGCTCGCGACCCGAGGAAGCTCTCCGGGCGGGGCTGGGGCGATCTCGTGGAGGTCGTTGCCGGGGATGTGCTCGATCGCGACTCGCTCGCACGGGCGATGTCCGGCTGCGGCGCCGCGTATTATCTTGTCCACTCGATGGGAGGCGGCGAGCGCGGGTTCGCCGACCGAGACCGAGAGGCCGCCCACAACTTCGCCGAGGCCGCCGCCGAGGCCGGGATCGAGCGGATCATCTACCTCGGCGGGCTCGGGCGTCGCGACGAGGACCTCTCGGACCACCTCAGCAGCCGGCATGAGGTCGGCCGAATTCTCCGCGAGGGCTCCGTGCCGGCGATCGAGCTCCGCGCCGCGATGATCCTCGGCGCCGGCAGCGCCTCGTTCGAGATGATGCGTTCCCTGGTGAGTCGGCTCCCGGTGATGATCTGCCCCAGGTGGGTCCGGACCCGGAGCCAGCCGATCGCCGTCCGCGACGTGCTGAGCTACCTCATCGGATGCCTCGACATCCCTGTCGGACCCGGCGGCGAAAGCTTCGACATTGGCGGGTCCGATATCCTCACCTATCGCGAGATGATGCTCCGCTTCGCCGCGATCCTTGGCCTGAAGCGGTGGATTATCGATGTGCCCGTGCTGACGCCCCGCCTCTCGGCCTACTGGGTCAACCTGATGACGCCCGTCCCGGCCGGGCTGGCGTTCCCGCTGATCGAGGGGCTCAAATCCGAGATGGTCTGCGAGGACGACCGAATCCGTCGGCTGATCCCGATCGAGCCGATGGGTTTTGACGAGGCCGTCCGACGCGCGCTCGATCGAATCCAACGCAACGAGGTCCTCAGCCGATGGACCAACGCGAGCCTCCGACGTCGGCCCGCGCCCGAGTTCGACCCGTCGTCATTCCCGATCCGCGAGGAGCAGGTCGTCCGATCGGGGGCGAGCGCCGAGGTACTGTTCGACCGGGTCCGTCGGATCGGCGGCGAGGTCGGGTGGTACTACGCCGATGCCCTCTGGGAGATCCGGGGCGGGATGGACCGGCTCATCGGCGGCGTCGGCCTCCGGCGCGGCCGGCGCGACCCGGTCCGGGTCTGGACCGGCGACGCCATCGACTTCTGGCGGGTCGGCGATTACGAGCCCGATCGTCGGCTGCTCCTCCACGCCGAGATGAAGGTCCCCGGCGACGCCTGGCTGGAGTTCCGGGTCCGTCCGCTCGACGAGGGCGGCTCGGAACTGACCCAGACGGCTTACTTCCGGCCGTCGCCGTTCTGGGGACGTCTGTACTGGAACGCTCTCTATCCTCTGCATTCTCTAATCTTCCGCGGAATGGCCCGGAACATCGCCCGCGCCGCCGATCGCGAGGCCGAGACCATGACCCGCGAGGCAAGCGGGACGGCAATCCGTCCAGTCAAACCCATGTCTTAATATGCCGCAAAATCGAGGAAGTGCAAATTTGCGACGCTTTATTTTTCCGTCTAGTGGGCCTCCGGGGGTGGTGCTGCGTGGTCGGATAAGGTCTTGAGATTTGGACAGTGCGTCAGGAACCGTTTGTTAAGGTACCGGCACCATATCCGATCTGCCGGCCAATCCGCTGCCGGTCATTCTATCGGCCCCTGGGCGGAATGGCGGATGAAATGCAGGGTCACCGTATGGCCTTCGATGGAGAAGAGAATGCGAAAAACGCCGGGACGGCGGCCATAGAGCATCTGCCGCAGGGGGATACCGGCTTGCTCGCTTTCGTCCTCGGCGACGGGATGCCGCTCGGGCATCTTGCCGAGCCTCGCAATCGCTTTTTCCAGGCCGTATACCAGCGAGCGGCGGCGGCGGGTGAGCGGTCGGCCAGAAAGTGAAATTGCTTGATGGCATCGATCCTGGCCCTGGCCGTGAAGACGACGCGATAGGTCACCGGCTTTGCTTCCCGTCGAGGATCCGACGCATCTCGGCCAGCACGTCGTCAGCGGGAATGACTTTACCGGCTTTCATGTCTTCAATCGATGCCTTGAGGGCGTCCATCCGCTCGGCCCGCTCGGCCAGTTCGATCAGCTTCTGGTAGGAGGCGGTGTCCTGAACCACCAGTTCGGCCTTGCCGTTGACGGTCAGCACGACGGGACGGCCGGTTTCCTTCAACTGGCGGAGGAACTCCGGCGTGTTCCGCTTGAAATTCGAGAGCGAATCGATGTCGCTGCTAAGATTCAGCATGGCGTCTGGCTCCTTGCACCAAATTTGCATCACATTTGATGCTGCCGTGGTTACGTCCAGGATGCCAGTCCGTTTCGGTATTGCCGGAAAATGCGCACTGCCTTGCATGTGTGCGGCCTGCGAAAAAAGGACATACATCCATGAAGTGCAGTCCGATTGTAGAAGATGGATTTATTCAAACATAATAGTTAGATACGGTGTTTGGTTCTTTTTGATTCTGCTCGATCTGCGCTGAGTGGAGCGTCCGGTGGCGTTCGCTGGGGACGGGCGGTTGTCGGGACGATCGCCTTCCTCTATTTTAAAGGCTAACAAAGCATTTAAGCAGACCGGCCTACAGCCGGCCGCTTAATTTCGGCGTTAGAAATCCTCCTCCGTCCGAGGGGCTTGCACCGATTTGAAGCCGCTGTTACACTGCATGCTTGGCCAAACCGCCGGCCCAACGAACGGCGTGTGCAGATGGCGACGTTGGCCTTACCTGCCTGGAATTGTGACGGTTCTCTAAGAAAATATCTCAAAAGCCATCTTGAACGCGCCTGGCCCCTTGGTTTCTCATGTGGGGACCAAGGAGGCCAGGCGATGGGACGGAAGAAGCGGGCGGTCAAGCCCCTGGAAACGATCTGGGAAGTCTCCGACACGTTGTGGGCCAAGATCGAGCCGGTCTTACTGGAGGATGCACCCCCGCCGCCCCCTGCCAAGGGCGGCCGGAAGCGGACCGACTGGCGGCAGGCATTCAACGGGATCATCTTCCGGATGCGGACCGGTTGCCAGTGGAACCGGTTGCCCAAGGAGTTCGGCGACGACAGCTCGGTCCACCGCTGGTTCCAGCGGTGGAACAAGAACGGCGTGATGGAAAAGATCTGGGCCGTGATGGTGGCCGATTGCGAGGAACTCGGCGGCGTCCTCTGGGAGTGGCAGAGCGCCGACGGGGCCATGGGCAAGGCCCGGTTCGGCGGGGACAAGGTCGGCCCGAACCCGACGGATCGCGGGAAAAATGGCACGAAACGCAGTGTCATCGTCGACGAAGAAGGTGGCCCGTTGGGCGCGGTGATCGCCGGGGCGAATGTCCATGACACGAAGCTCCTGGCGGAGACCATCGAGTCGATCGTGGCGGAGCGCCCGGAGGTGACGGAGGAGGCCCCCCAACACCTGTGCCTCGACAAGGCCTATGACAACCCGACCGGCCGTGAGGCGGCCGCGGCGAAGGGCCACACGCCCCACATCCGCCGGATCGGGGAAGAGAAGGCGGTGAAGCGCGGAAAAAAAAGCACAAGCCGAGGCGGTGGGTAGTGGAGCGGACCCATTCCTGGCTCTCCAAGTGCCGGGCCTTGATGACGTCTCCGACCGAGACGATGCCCATGAGACGGTCGTCGGCGCTGGTGACCGGCACCTTGGCGATCCTGCGCTCACTCATCTGGCCCATGACCTGCTCGACGTCGTCCTGAACGCGGCAGGTGATCGGGTCACGGGTCATAGCGTCGCGGATTGGGAGTCGGGCGAAGCTCTCGCCTCGATTGTGAATGATCCGAAGCACGTCCCGTTCGCTGAAGATCCCGACGAGCTTTCCCTCATCGTCGATGACGGGGAGTGAGCCGATGTTGTGCTGGACCAACCGGGCGATCGCCTCGCCCACCGTCGCCTTGGCGTCGATCGAGATGATTCGATTTCCCTTGGCCTGAAGCACGTCGCGCACCAGCATGACTCGGCCTCCTTGATGAGACGGGAACCCGTCTGGGGTGTCGGCCCGAAACGGCAACACCGCTCGCTTTCGATGGGAGTGGACTGGATGTGATGCCACGATCATCGTGGCAAGACCGGGCTGCATTTGCAATCGTTTTCCTGACCCAGGCGAAGATTAGTCGGCGCAACGATAACACGGAGGAGTTTGCCGGATGGGTGCAAGGGTGGGCTCATCCCGGAAGATCGCAAGGGACGGGCTGCTGGCGATCGTGCTGGTTGCGACGTTCGGGGTCCGAGCGATCGAACTCGGGCAGCCGATCGTCGAGAACTATGTCGGGCGGCAGGTGCCGACGGCGATGGTGGCGCGAAACCTCGAGCGAGGCTCGGGTCCGCTGCATCCCCGGCTCGACACCGCGCCATGGCCGAATTACTTCCTCGTTGAGCCGCCCCTTTACCAGTTGGGCGTGGTCGCGATCCGGCGGGTGACCCGCCTGGGACTGGAGCCCTCGGGGCGACTGCTCTCGGCGATGGCGACCGTCGCCGCTACCTGGGGGATCTTTGTGCTGACCGCCCGAGGCGCCGGCCGGCGCGCCGGGTTGCTGGCGGCTGGCGCGTTCGCCGCGTTCCCGCTCACGATCCGATACGGACGCGCCTTCCAGCCTGATGCCGCAATGCTCGGCGCCGTCGTCGCGGGGCTTGCTTGCTGGTACCATCGACGATACGCCGTAGGGTGGGTCTTGCTGGCGATCGGAATCGCAATGAAGATCTTGGTGGCGCCTCTAATAATGGTGCTGGCCCTGACGGTGCCGCGAGGGCGGCGGCGATCGTTAATGGTCGCGACCGCGACGGCAATCCTTCCTGTGATGCTCTGGTACGCCTGGGCGGCGTACCTGGTCGCGGCCGGGTCTGGCTCTCGGGCGTCGGCCGACAATGGAGCGATTTGGATCGGAATGCTCGTGCCCGAATCGTGGTTGCGGGTCGATTCGTGGAGGCTGGCAGCCCGGTTCGCGGCCATCCGATCGTTCACGCCGATCGGGACGGCGTTGGCGGCTGCCGGACTGATCTTGGCGCGTCGAAGGGCGGGGTTCTGGCGAGCGTGGGGGCTCGCTGGCTCATTCTTGCTCATCCTGATGATTTCCAAGATTCATCATGAATACTATTTTTTGATTGTAGCGCCGGCTTTCGCGGTGGGAACTGGCCTGGCACTGGACCGGATCGCCCGCGTGCGGGGTGGTCGAGTGCTCTTTCCGATGGCGGCGGTGGGGATGCTGGCGATGGCGGGCTGGCAGTCGCGCGGTACCTGGCGGACACCGCCGGAGTGGTCAGGGTTGGCCGAGGCAGCGCGGGCGGTAGAGGCATCGACCGGGCCTGGAGCGTGTGTCGTCGCGCCCGAGGCGTTGCTGTTCGCCGCCGATCGCCGGGGATGCCGATTGGAGTGGACGGAGCCTGCCGCGCGTCGGGCAGCCGGCGAGTGGGGAGAGGCTGGGGTTGTTGCCGATGTGCGTGGCCCGATCGACCTGGTGGATTTCTATCGATCGAGGGGCGCCCGGTATTTTGCCGATCTCGGCGATCGTCTCGATGACCCCCGCCGACTGGCCTTGCATGAGGTGGTCCGGCAGCGATACAAGGTCATTATCGATCGGCCCGAGGTTCTGATTGTCGACCTGGAGCCGGTCCCCCTCGCCCGGGTGCTCCCGCATGCCAACTGACGTCCGGCCGGTCACGATCCCTGATTTCTCTGCCTGGAAAACCCAGAAGCGTCGAATCTCGGTCCTGACCGCCTACGACTTTCCCACCGCCCGACTGCTCGATGAAGCTGGGGTGGATTGCCTGCTCGTTGGAGACTCGCTCGGTACCGTCGTACATGGGTGGGGCACGACGTTAAAGGTCACACTTGACCAGATAGTGTATCACGCCGAGATGGTGGCGCGAGCGGCGCGTCGGGCTCTGGTGGTAGCCGACCTACCGTTCCTCAGCTACCAGGTCTCACCGAAGCAGGCGATCCGGTCGGCGGGCCGCCTGCTAAAGGAGACGGACTGCCAGGCGGTGAAGCTGGAGGGGGGGGCGACGATGGCCGTAACGATCCGGGCGCTGGTCAACGCTGGCATCCCGGTGATGGGACACGTCGGTCTCCAGCCGCAATCGGTCCGCCAGCTCGGAGGTTACAAGGTGCAGCGGTCGGAGGACCGAATCCTCGAGGACGCCCTCGCCGCCGCCGATGCCGGGGCGTTCGCGGTTGTTCTGGAGTGCATTCCGGCCCGCCTCGCCAGCCAGATCACCGAGGCGCTGACCGTTCCAACGATTGGGATCGGCGCTGGTCCCAACTGTGACGGCCAAGTTCTTGTCACGCCCGACCTGCTCGGCCTGATCGAGCAATTCCACCCGAAGTTCGTCCGCAGATATGCCGAGCTTGGCCCCGCAATCCGTGAGGCTGCCGCGGCGTACGTTTCTGATGTGGCCGAGGGTCGATTCCCGGATGAGGCGGAGAGTTTTCAGTAGTGGAGGCCGGACCGCAAAGGAGGGGTGTGTTTTAAGGTGGCTCATTCCCACCGGGAAAAGCCCTTCGCTAGATGGTTCCTTGATCTGGGACGAAAAATGGTCTCGGTGGAAGAATGCTACGCCCAGACGCTACGATCGAGCGATCGATAACCGACGGCCTCGGCGATGTGCTGCGGGCGGATCTCGTCGTCGCCTTCGAGGTCGGCGATCGTCCGTGCGACCCGGAGGACCTTGTCGTGTGCCCGGGCCGAGAGGCCCATGTCCTCCATCGCCGCCTTGAGGATTGCCGCCGCCTCGGGTCGCAGGGTGCAGAATTTTCGGACCTGGCGCGGGGTCATCCGGCCGTTGACCTGCGGCCCGCGCGGGCCGAACCGCTTCGCCTGCCGAACCCTCGCCGCGAGCACCTGCTCGCGGTACTCGGCGGACGTTGGCCCCGGCGGCATCTCGACCGTGCGCCTCGCGGTCTGACGCATGGACCAGGCTGCCATTCAGGCCAAGCTCAACGCCGGCTACGGCAAAG
>DAIDJI010000204.1 GCA_027451455.1 Planctomycetales bacterium
CTCGCCGGGCCAGTTGCGCGAAGAGGAAGATCGAGGCGATACCGGCCGCCAGCGGGATGAGCCGCAAGGCGTAGTTGCGAGTCGAGACGAACGTAGCGATGACCCGCTCAGCGACCAGGAAACCCAGAGGCGCGAGCTGGTCGTTCCAGAGCGGCTCGAAGAAGTCGAGGACGGGCTTGTCGACGATATTGCCCCGGAGAGAGAGCTCGTCGAGCCACATCGCCCGGTTCCAAAGATAGGTAACGACGCGTAGCGCCACGCCGAGCCCGATGAGGATCGCTTCGGGATGTTCCCTCGCCGTCCGTACCATCGGTTGCCAGTCGATCCGGAGCTCTCGTTTCCAGAGGGGCGTCGGGCCGGGAAGGGTCGGCGAGGACATCGGCGCGGATTCCCAGGGTGAGAGTCGGGGCAGCTTCAGATCGACTGCCATGCTAACAGAACGTCCGAGGGATCGTTATGATCGACTCTCTGAGATCGACCGACGACCGGCCCTCGCGAGGAGCACCGAAGCCGATGCGCATCACCTGGTACGGACACGCGGCCTTCCTGATCGAGACGAACCACCTTCGGATCATCCTCGACCCCTACCGATCGCCCGACTGTGGCGGTTACGAGCCGATTGGCGAGCCGGCGGACCTTGTGATTGTCAGCCACGAGAACGATCGATATCACAGCCACCTCGGGCAGATTGTCCCGCCTTTCGAAACAATCCGGGCCCCGGAGATCCGTCCTGACGGGAGGGTGTTTCGGGGCGTCGAGATCGGCGCGGTGATGGTGTACGAGACTCCCGAACGACTCGCTGGCGACGAGGTCGCCATGGTTTACCTTCGATCGGAGGGCCTGAATCTAGCCTTCCTCGGCGACCTCGGACACGATCTAACCCCCATCGAGCTCGAACCGATCCGGGGCGCCGACATCGTGCTGGTGCCGGCCGGCGGGCCGCCCACGATCGACTTCCCGTCGATCCCAGGGCTCCTTGCCGCGATCGGTCCCCGAATCGTGATCCCGATGCACTACAAGACGCCGAAGATTGACCTCAACATCCAGCCGATCGAGCGATTCCTGGAGACGATTCCGGACGTCCCAGTGATTCGCGCAGGGACCTCCTCGTTCGAGGTCACGCGTGAAAGGCTCCCCAAGACAATGACAGTCATCCGCCTCGAGTATGCGCGCTGATGGATTCTGGACGGTCGAAATCAGCCTTTCGAGGCCTCCGCCTCTCGGAGTCGATGCAGGCCCTGCTGCGCCTCCTGGTCGAACACATCCCGATCGATGGCGAGCTGATACCACCCCCGGGCCTCGGCGGACAGACCGGCGACCTCGCAGGCGTGCGCTATCCGCTTCAGATCCGCGACAGAGACGACGGGCTCGTCTGGCTTTCCGATCCGTGTGACGAGATTGTAGACCTCGTCAAGCCGGTGAGACTGGTCGATATACGCCTGTGCGGACGACCGATCGCCCTGAAGGATCAGGGCTTTCCCCAGCTCAGAGGTTGAGACGCGATCGTAGGGCGCCTCGCTGAGAGCACGGCGAAAATGGCGGACAGCCGCCTCCCGATCGCCCCGCCGCAGCGCGATTCTGGCCCGGAGACGCTCCAGCATCGGATCCTCAGACTTCGTCGACTCGATCCGATGGAGGGCCTCAGCCAATCGGCCGCGGTTCAGATCCTGCTCCGCCCGGAACGCGAGCACGGCGGGGTCGTCGGCGGGAAGAGGTCGGAGCAGTTCGTCGACTCGACCTTCCTGACCCGGCGATGCGAGCAGTAATCGAGCCATTGCCAGGCGAGTCTCTCGATCGTCGGGATCGGCTTCGAGGAAGGGTTTCAGATCCTCGGCGCTCTCGGTCCCCCAGTTGACGAAATGCGTGAGACACCATATGTACATGTCGTACTGATTGAGCGGCACAATCCGGGCCATCTCGTGGAAGGCGGCATCGAGATCGCCACGACGGGACTGCATCCCGAGAATGTAGATGAGTTCGCGCCGTGCGCCGATCAGGCGAGGATCGCGGTCGATCGCCTGTCGGTAGGCGGCCTCGGCAAACCGGAGACGATTGCGCCTTCTCTCGATCAGCCCGGCAAGGTAGAGGGCCTGGGCGCCGAGATCGGGTTCATCGGCCAGCCCGCTGAGTATCTCCAGCGCCCTCTCGGATTGACCCGCCCCGATTTCGATTCGGGCCTGAAGGAAACGGTCTTTCGGGGTCAGGGGCCGGAGCGCGGCGAGTCCTCGGATGTCATCTTCGGCTGCCCTCCAGCGGTTCGCCTGCAAGTCGGCCTCGGCGCGCCGGGTCAGTTCCGCGGCATCCGGCCCGGCCAGTCGGCGGGCGAGGAGGAGACCGGCCGCAATCGCCGCCATGGCGATCGACCCCGCGAGGAGACGTGGACCCGAAATACGGGAATGCTCACGGTGCGCCGGTTTTGTCGGGCTCGACGGTGAGCGTGTGGGTTTTGCTTCGCTCATTCAGCGCCCTGAACTTGCCGTGATAGACGTGGACCTGGCCGGCGTGCTTGACGCGGACCTGCCAGTGCGTCGGCTTGGAGATCCCGCCGAAGCCCCCCCAGTAGACGACGTACCATTTATACACGCCCGAAGGTCCGGCGCCTTTCACCTTCTCAGAACCGGGGCCATCGGACTCGACCATCCAGTAGATATTCTCGGGCCCAAATCCCTTGGTGTTGTCGACGTCGAGTTCGCCGCCCTTGTTCCCCTTCGGATCCTCCCAGTAAATCTCCTTGCCGCCGGGTTCGATGACGTGAAGGTCGAGATCCACGTCATTCGTATCCCAGAGAAGGGTAAACTGCGGATCGCCGACCTTGACCTGTACGCCCCGGATCAGCTCGCCGCCGTTGCCGAATCGGGCGATCCCGAATCCGTCGCCATCCCCGGCCCCTGGATTCCGGACATCCAGGCCGCCGCCTCCGCCTGGGGCGGGATTCCGTCGAACGACGGCGCTCGGCTCGATCGGAGCCATTTCGAGCTTTTCGAGAGCCGGCGAAAGCAGGGGAGTCTCCTCGGCTGCCATCGGCGATGGGGGCATCGGCAGGGGGGTATTGATCCCGCCGGAGAGTGCCTCGGCGCCGTCGAGGCCGTCAGGAGAGCCGGCCAGCCTCGAGTCAAATGTCGAAGGGCGCTTCGCTTCCGGCGAGAAATAACAGAAAGCCAGGATGAGCAGGAGTGAAACGTGCAGGCCGCACGAGGCAACCCAACCACGAAGCGATTCCGGGGTCCACCACGGTTCGGGCTCGCTCGGAAGATCGATGGAAAGGGGAGGCGCTGTCGGCTTCGATGGGGGCGGGCCTGCCGTCGGGACGGTCTGAGCGACCGCCGGGCGCGTCCTCTGAATGGGGGATGGGCTGGCGGACATCACCACCCTCGATTGGACTGTCGATCCGAATACGGAGAACGACGTTTCGTCCGGGACGCGTAACGAGGAAGAACGGGATCAGCCGCCGTCACGGACGACCCCCACTTCTATCATACTCAGCATATCAAGCCCGATCGCTTCGCAGGAAGTCCCCAACCGGTTGCGGCGTCCGGCGCGGGCGGATAAAAGGGAATGATGGCCTGTGGGATACCCGTCGCCCTGACGATCCCGGCCCGGTCTCCGAGGTCCTTCTCAATGGATACGCACGAGTTGAGGCAATTGTTCCGAGATGTCCAGGAGGGTCGGATCGGCCCTGAGGAGGCGGCTCATCGTGTTCGGGTTCGCCCGTTTCAGGACGCCGGAGACTTCGCCAAGGTCGACCTGCACCGTCGACTCCGCTGTGGCTTTCCGGAAGTCATCTTTGGCCAGGGGAAGACCGCCGGCCAGATCGAGGCGATCCTCCGAACCATGCTCTCGCACGGGCAGGGAGGACTGGTGACCCGGGTCGACCCGCTCGTTGCCGATCACCTGCGCGGTGCCTTCCCGGAAGGCGAGCACAACGCTCTCGGCCGGACGTTCCGCGTTCAGGGACCGGTGACCGACGAGCCGAAGCTCGGCCGGGTCGTGATCGTCACCGCCGGCACCAGCGACTTGCCGGTCGCCGAGGAGGCCCGCGTTACCGCCGAGGCCTGGAACTGCGAGGTCAGCCTGGTCGCCGATGTTGGAGTCGCCGGCCTCCATCGACTCCTGCATCAGCTCCCACGGTTCGAGGATGCCGACGCGATGGTCGTCGTCGCCGGAATGGAGGGAGCCCTGCCGAGCGTCGTCGGCGGACTGGTGAATTGCCCCGTGATCGCCGTGCCGACTAGCATCGGCTACGGTGCTCATTTCCAGGGGCTCGCCGCGCTACTGGGAATGCTCAATAGCTGCGCGTCGAACGTCGTGGTGGTGAACATCGACGCCGGATTCAACGGCGGCCACATGGCCGGCCTGATCGCCAGACGGATGGGCCAGGCCCGGCTCGTTGCCGCGCAGTCCTGATTCTCCATGGATAGCGAACGAATCATCGATCCCGAGGCAGGTCGTTTCATGGCGATGGAACTGGAGCAGATCGACGCAATCCCGAGGCTCGCCCCCCGTGCTCGCGACGGGCACAAGGGCCGATACGGGACGGTACTGGTAATCGCCGGGGGCCGGGGCATGGCCGGTGCCGCGGCCCTCTGCGGGGCCTCGGCCCTCCGTTCGGGGGCGGGGCTCGTCCGCGTGGCAACCTCAACGGAAGTTCAACCCGTCGTCGCCTCGTTCGAACCCTCCTACATGACCTATCCCCTCCCGTCGGGTGAAGATGGTCTGATCGATTTTCTCGGGTCGCAACCCATCTTTGAACGGCTGGTCGAGCCGGCCGATGTCATCGCCGTCGGCCCGGGCCTCGGTCAGTCGGACGATCTCCGGGGACTGATCCGATTCCTCATTCAGGAGGTCGACCGGCCGCTTGTTCTCGACGCCGACGCCCTGAATCTGCTCGCAGGACACGTCGACTGGCTCAAGTGCCGGTCGCGACCGGTCGTTCTGACACCGCATCCGGGCGAGTTTGCCCGGCTCGTCGGCACAGAGGTCGAGGTCGTGCAGGCGGATCGTGTCCGCCACGCCGCCGAATTGGCGAGGATCGCCGATCCCGTCGTGGTCGTGCTCAAGGGACAGGGCTCCGTTGTGACGGACGGGGCGCACTACTACATCAACGCGACCGGCAATCCTGGAATGGCGACCGGTGGGGCGGGCGACGTGCTCACCGGTGTGATCGCCGCGCTCATCGGCCAGGGGCTTTCCGCCTTCGAGGCGGCTCGACTGGGCGTCTTCGCCCACGGGCTCGCCGGTGACATCGCACGCGATCACCACGGCGAGGTCGGCATGATCGCCGGGGATATCGTCGATTCCCTTCCCGACGCGTTCGCCCACCTGACGCCGGATGCCGATGGATTCTGAAGAAATCCGACGTTCGTCCTCGGGTCGGAATCCATTGACCTATCCGGCTTGCTCGATCGGCCGTAGAATACAATTTCGCGGGCGTCGAGGCTTCAGAAGGGCCGCCGCCCGGCCGATCGGTGAAGAGAGCAGCCAACTCGTCGTCACGAGCAGGGGAGGTCGGAGTGTCATCGCACGAAAACCCGCCGTCGGCCGCAGCCGCCTGGACCTATCGGATGGAAGTCTCCCCGACCGGTCAAACCATGCCCGCCATTTCCAACACCAACGACCCGATCATTCTGCTCCACCTCCTCGTCAACCTGCAAAACCAGACGCTGGAATCGCAACGCCAGATTCTCGAAATCCAGCGCCAGCAACTGGAGATCAGCCGCGAACTCTTGCAGGTGAACCGCGAGCAGCGGGCTCGTCAGGGCGCGGAACTGGAGCGATGGCAGGCCGGTCACGAGCACGTTATCGAATCCTGCCGTGAGACGCTCGGCCGGCTGGAACAGGTGCATGCTGCCCTCATGAGCGATTTGGCTAGCTATGTTGAGGACAACCACGAGAATTTGCTCGAAGGGGATTTCTCACTGAGCGATTTCGTCGATCGTTTCGGTCCGCGTCTGGCGCACCTCAACACGATGCTCGCGGTCCTCCGGCCGCTCGCGGCCGCCAAGACCAAGACTGAGGGTTGATCGGCGTCCTTCGAAAAGCAAATCGCCGCGAGCCAATTGGTAAAGGCTCGCGGCGATCATCGATGTGATCTCGCGGTTCTCGCGATCAATATCGGCCGTAACCGCCGCCGGACCGACCGCCTCGGCCACCGCCGCCGCCGCCGTATCCGCCGCCACCACCACCTCCACCATATCCGCCGCCGCCACCACCTCCGCGCCAGCCGCCACCGCCGCCGCCCCCTCCGCCGGGGCGAGGCTCGCGAGGCCGGGCCTCATTGACAGTGAGCCGCCGTCCATCGTGCTCCTGGTCATGCAGGGCGTCAATGGCCGACTGGGCCTCGGCGTCCGAGCCCATCTCGACGAAGCCGAAGCCCTTGCTCCGGCCGGTCTCCCGGTCGGAGATCACTTCCGCGCTCTCCACGCTGCCGTACGGGGTGAAGATCTGCTCCAGGTCGGAACTGCTCACCCGATAGGAGAGGTTTCCGACGTACAATTTCTTACCCACTCGATCAATCTCCTCAGACCAGGAGTCCCGGCCCGCTTGCAGGCGACGCGGGCCGCATCGCATGGCCGCCCTGGCGGCCCAGGTGGGTGGAAAGGCGAGAGAGGCGAGCGTACAGATTCCGAACGGATCTCTGACAGGCACTCGGTCGATTTCCAACCATTCTCTATTGAATCGTGTGTCCGGAATCCCGGATAGAGCAAATCTACGAAAAATTCGATTCCCGACTCCTCGCCTCTCCGGAAAGGGCCGTCGACGCCGAGACTCAAAACGCCGGAGCGCTTTCGGAGGGCCCCGGACTTATCAATCAGACCGGCTCCGGAGCTTTACGGGACCCGAATGGACGGGGGAGTTTCTGCCAGAGCTCATCCTTGAGAGCACCGATGACCTGCTTGCCGCAGTCCGAGACGACATCCGTGAGCATCCGGGCTGCCCTCGACGTCGCTGATTTACGGACGTAATTCCTTGGCTGCGCGACGAGCGAGCCGCAGTAGGTCCTGGTGATCATTCCGATCCGCAGCGTCAGAAAAGCATTCGCGCTGCCGCTGATCATCGAATTGACCGCAACCGAGGTAATCACCTGTAGCCCGGGAATCGCCCCACCAACGGTCCCCAGCGAGGCGGCGACCATCGGCTGAATCATCTGGTGCAGCTCGACGCTGTCCAGTTCGCCAGCCACGAAGGCCGTGGCCGCGACATTGCTATAGAGATGGGCCATCTCGCGGATCGAGGGACGCTGATAGTAGATGTGTGCGATCCGCCAGACCATTCGTGACTGGGCCGCCAGGACAAGCAGGGCATCGAGTCGGCCGCTCTGCGAGACAGCGGTCGTCATGAAGACCATCCGGGCCATCTTCCGGACCTCGCGGTCGGCCTCAGCATCGAGCGACTCGAGCGCGCGCTCCACATCCCGGCGCGTCGGCCTTGGACCCACAGGCTCTTGCAGATACGGGTTTGAATCCAGACGGCGTCCCAGTTCAACCAGGTGCGCCTCGAATTCAGGGCCACCCTCAGTCTCAGGCGGAGTTAACGCGCGAGGCATCCTCACGATCATCAGGATCGGGACGCCTACCAGACCCGAGTAAATCGTGATCAGGCCCCAGAACGTGGCAACTCCCAGCGCTGGGTGGGCCCTGCCGGCCAGTTCGACCACCTGGGCCGTCTGATTGACCACGATCACTCCGAAGCTGAGCAGCATGAAGCTACTCCCCAGCAAGACCAGCAACTTCAAGGTCTTTTTCATCGACTCGCGTCCCGGCCCGGATTCTTTGAGGGATTCGTCGCGCCACCCCATCCCGACCACATCCCCCACTCCATCGTTCGCTCGGGGATGCTCATTATTCACGGGGACCCGGGTCGTTTTGCCCGATCTCCCGTCCTGGCCCAAAAATTGTATCCGAATCGTCGTCCTGATGCGCGGGGAGTCGTCCGGAAATCCGGGAAGCCCTCGATTCCTCCTCAGGTCGTGTAGTCGGCGTTCAGGCGGACATACTCGGCGCTGAGGTCGCAAGTCCAGAACCGGCACGACTCTCGCCCAGACTGAAGCGTCAGGCGAAGATCCACGGGGCGCCGGCTCCTGATCGAGTCCGAGAGGACGCGATCGTCGAACAGGACCGGGGAACCGTTCGCGTAGACCGGTACCCCGTTGATGGCGAGCGAGAGCTCTCCCTCCTGAAACGGGACCCCGGCATAGCCGGCGGCCGAGACAATCCGGCCCCAGTTCGGATCGGCGCCATGGATCGCTGTCTTCACCAGAGCGCTCTCGGCGACGCATCGAGCGATGGCGCGGGCCTCGGAAACTGTCCGGCAACCCTCAACCTCGATCGTGATGAAGTGGGTTGACCCTTCGCCGTCGTCGGCGATTTGCCGGGCGAGCGATTCGCAGGTGGCTCGGACCATTGAGCCGATGGTGGCGAGATCCACCGGTTGGATCGCGGGCTCAGTCGAAACCGTGCTTGAGATCAACAAGACGGTGTCGTTGGTGCTGGCATGACCCTCAACCGAGAGG
>DAIDJI010000205.1:0-4034 GCA_027451455.1 Planctomycetales bacterium
AGGCGAACCGTTGGTCCCGGACCATGTAATCGTTCGCCATCCCCTCCTCGAGCTGGTCCGTATACTCGACCGGATGCGCCGGGTCGCTGATGTACTCGTCGAAACGGACCTCATCACCCTGTTCCGCGTTCGCAGTGGGCGGCTCGAACCCGAGCCGGGCGCCGGGAAGTACATAGAGCGATCGCGATCGAGCCCCGCGCGGCGGCCAGGCGTCAAAAGAACGCCAGCGATTCGTCCCTGTCTCGAAGATCCAGGCCTCGGTAGTATCTTGGCCTTCTTTTTCATTCAAATGATGTTCGAAGAATGGAAATTCGATGGCTTCTCGGAAAAATTCGCTCGTCCTGGAGTGGAACGCAACCGGGCCAAGCTTTGAGCCGTCGTCGCGCGCCCAGCCGCCGTGTCTCCAGGGACCCATCACCAGCCGGTTCTCGGTGCCGGGGCTGCTGGCCTCGACCATCTTGTACGTTTCCAGGGCGCCGAAGAGGTTCTCGGCGTCGTACCAGCCACCCACCGTCAGAACGGCGGGCTTGATTCCGTTGAGATGACGTCGGATATCGTGTGCCTGCCAGAATTCGTCGTATGTCCCGTGACGCATCATCTCGTCCCAGAACGCGACCTCTCCCTTGAAGTAGAGCCGATCGACGTTCGCCAGCGGTCCCAGGCTGAGGTAAAAGGCATAGCCATCGGGTTTCGTGACATGGAACCCCGGAGAGGGTTGGTGCGTCGGCTCGGGCCGCGCGCGGCCGAACGAGCCGAGAAAGCCGAAGGCATGCGGCAGGAAGAACGCTCCGTTATGGTGCCAGTCGTCACCGGCGAACCAATCAGTGACCGGAGCCTGCGGCGAAACGGCCTTCAGCGCGGGGTGGGCGTCGATCATCCCGGCCGCTGCGTAGAAGCCTGGGTACGAGATCCCCCACATACCGACCCGCTCATTGTTCCCCGGAACGTTCTTCACCAGCCAGTCGATCGTGTCGTAAGTATCCGTGCTCTCGTCGATCTCTTTCGGACCCCGCTTGTGGTCGCGATGGGGCCGCATGTTTTCAAAATCGCCCTCGGACATCCACCGCCCTCGAACGTCCTGGTAAGCCACGATGTAGCCTTCCCGGCCGAACTTCGGCGACGGACCGATCTCCGATTTATAGGCATCCACCCCATAGGGCGCCACTCCGTAGGGCGTACGCATCAGCAGGATCGGTGCTTTCCGCCGTCGGACCGCCGGATCCTTCGACGCCTCGCTCACACTCTTGGGGATGTAGACCGATGTGAAGAGCCGGACTCCGTCGCGCATCGGAATCCGGTATTCGTATTTCAAATAATGCTCGCGGATGAAATCAATCCCCTGCGACCTGGCCTCCCCGGGTAGGGCGCATCTCAGGGTGAGTATCCCCAGGGCAGCAAGAAATGGTTTGCAATCGCGAAGGGTCATCATCCGTTAGACTCCTGAAGTCGTCCAGCGGATCGACTCGACGCTCGGAGTCGATCCGCTGGGAGAGCCCAGGATAACCGAATGCCGCGGGGGAATCAGCGCCCCAGGCCAAGTCGCTCTCGATGATAGGCCAGTCGTTCTGAGGCCGACATCCGGGAAAAATCGGGGCGGCCGTTCGAGGAGAGTTGACCGTTGGCCGAGGCGAGCCGATGGCGAGAAACCGAGTACGACTCGGTGACGAGCGGCCGTTGCGTCTTGCCCGAGCACTGGCACGAATCCGGCTCGGAATGAGTGTGGGCTTCAGCGGTGGACTTGCAAGCGCAGGAAGCCTTTGATGAAGCCGACGAGATGACCGGAAGGGCACCGATGCTGGAATCTTCCTTCGGAATCGTCAGAGCATTTCGAGTGCCGTCGACGCGGGCGGACGACGTTCCGGCGTAGCTCATTGACTGTTCGGTAAGCTGCAGGTCGTCGTCGAGGCTCCGAGTGGGCCGGGTGCCGAGCCGTTGGAGAACCCCGTGATAGGCCCGGACCGCCTCGACCGGCCCCACCTGCCCCTCGACGATCAACCGGAGGAAGTGGACGAACGCAAGTTGATTCTCAGCGTTGTTGATCTTCCGTCCGTAGAGGGCGACTTTCGCGCCATACTTCTGCGCGTCGTGCAGAAGTTGAAAGGCGTCGCGAGTCGTCCCGGCCGAGCCGCCAAGGATGCCGACGATGAGGTGTGGATCAAACCGGACCAGCTCCTCCATCGCCTTCGGCCCGTGGTAGACGATCTTGAGAAAGTCGGGACGGCCGGTCGGTCCGACACCCGCCAGCATTCTCGTGATCATATCATTGAGATAATGTGGTAAAATCTCGGGTGCGATGGCGTTGGGGACATTCGGGTCGAAGACTTCGAGGAAGTAGCGAAATCCCTTGCGCTCGGCCTCCTCGCGGAACTCGTGGAACCGGACGAGGGTCTCCATATCGCGTTCAAGGTCGTTGTTAAACGTGACGCTGTACAGCCCCAGGTTGGCGCCGAGAGATCGTTCTTCGGGCGAGCAATCGAGGTGGCCGCACTGAGCGTGGTCGATGCTTGCCGTCCGGAACGGGCGCGCCGCCTCCTTCGCGTACGACGAGCCGCGTGCCAGGTGAATATCGGTCGTATCGTTCGCCCGTATGGCGGGGGTGACGGGCGAGTCGTCGAAGAAACGCTCGCCGAAGGTGAGCGCGTGGTTTGAGCTGGCGGACATCAGCATGATGTCCACCTGTCCTGATCGGGTGATCAACCGCATCTGGTCGCGGTATTGCTGGAGCGTCTTGAACCGAACCTCGCCCGCGTGCATTTCGGGCGACTGTCCAGGCGCACCGAGGCCGAGGGCCATATCGGCGTCCTTGGCGTCGGCGAGGATGAACTCGCGGGTGTTGGGGTTGGCGTGGATCGCGGCGAGCTTGCGGTCGAGCGACTTCTGCATGGCGGTCACCCCTGCCCGGAAATCGTGACCCGTGGCCGGCCGGTGGTTGTCCCGCTGTCCCCGCCGCTCGATCCCATCGTCACCCGGACCGGGCGCGAACCGCTTTGACTGGTGATCGTTCCCGAGGTTCCAGAGCCGCCGGAAGCCGGGCTCGCGGCCGTGGCGGCGGCCTTGGGATTGGACTTGAGAACGGCATCAATGGTTTCGCGGAGGACCTGCCCCGAATGCTGGAGGGCCGAGACTTCCTTCGGCCATAGCTCAATTTCGAGCTGGCTCTCGATACCGCGACGGCCGACGACCGTGGGCACGGAGAGGCAGACGTCGCGGATGCCGTAGGGCCCGTTCACGAGCGACGAAACAGGGAGAATTCGCTTCTGATCGAGGGCGATCGAGTGGATCACGTCGCGGATGGAGAGACCGACGGCGAACCCCGCGCCCCCCTTCAGCTTGATGACCTCGGCACCGCTTCCTCGGGTACGCTTGAGAAGGGCCTCGGCGGTCGCCGAGTTCCAGCCGGGAAAGCGATCGAGAGGCAGGCCGGCGGCCTGCGCTGTTGACCAGACCGGGACCATGCTGTCACCGTGCTCGCCCAGGATCAGGGCGGTCACCTGAGTCGGCGGCAGGTTCAGACCCTCGGCGATCAGGCTTCGGAACCGGGCCGTGTCGAGCACAGTCCCCAGCCCAATCACCTGGTTCGACGGCAGGCCGAGCTTCTTTGCGGCCAGATAGGTCAGTACATCAACCGGATTGGAAACGACGAGAACGATGGCGTCCTTCTTCATCCCGGCCGCGGAGACCTGGCCGAGGATGTTGAGGAATAGCTCGACGTTCCGGTTGATGAGGTCGAGACGGCTCTCGTCGGGCTTCCGGCGGAGCCCGGCAGTGATCACGATCGCGTCGCTCTCCGGAATCGCCTCATATCCGGTCGCTCGTATCCGCTGGTCCGCGACCAGTGAGGCGCCGTGGAGCAGGTCGAGGGCCTGACCCTTGACCTGATCGGCGTTGAGGTCGATCAGATCAATCTGGCTGACGAGCCCGCCGCACTGCAAGGCGAAGCCCGTCGAGGATCCCACCAGCCCGCCACCGCCAATGATGCTGACTTTCATAGGAATGTGACTCCTCTTTGGTTGACGGGGCCTCAGCGTGCCGAC
>DAIDJI010000205.1:4044-8482 GCA_027451455.1 Planctomycetales bacterium
CTGCATGACCTGGTCGGTAATCGCCCGGACAAGTGCCTCGGCGTCGGCGCTCGCTCCGGAAGCGTGTCCGTTGCTCGACGGGGCGGAAGCCCGGGGCGCCGGTGCCGGAGTTGAGTCGCCGGGTTGATTCGGGAGCGATGGCCGGGGCGTGAGCAACGCTTCGATCGGCGACTGGTGGGGAACGCTCTCGGCGATCTTGGGATGGATGAAGACCCGTGGCTCGGGCTGGTTCTCGTGGTAGCCCTCGCGGAAGAGACTGTTGCCGCAGAGGTCGCAGTTCTCCAGCCCGCGCTCGAGGCGGGGGTCGGCGATCCCGAGGTTTGGCTTCAGCTTGATCAGCTCGGCGGCCTTGGTATCGTCGTAGAAGTGAACACGTCCGAGTTGCTTCACCAGGATCAAAATCCGGCAATAGGCGTCGATGATCTCGGTCTTGAAGTAAGCATCCTCAAGGTCGCTGCCGTAGGTGAGCGTCCCGTGGTTCGCCAGAAGGATCGTATCGGTGTCCTTCACGTAGGGCAGCACCGTGTTGGCGAACGGCTGGCCTCCGGGCGTCTCGTACGGAGCGATCGCAACCTCGCCGAGGAAGACCTCGAACTCGGGCATGAGGCACTTCGGAACCGGCTCGCGGGCAATGGCGAACGCGGTCGCGTGGGGCGGATGGCAATGCACGACCGAGCGAACATCGGCCCGGGCCTTCATCACCGCGAGGTGCAGCAGGATCTCGCTCGACCGCTTCCTCTTGCCCGAAACCTGCTTGCCCTCGAGGTCCACGATGCAAAGGTCATCCGGCTTCATGAAGCCCTTCGAGACCCGTGTCGGCGTGCAGAGGACCCGGTCCTCACTGAGCCGATAGTTGATGTTGCCGTCGTTCGCCGCGGCGAAGCCCTTGTTGTAGACCCGCCGGCCGATCTCGCACATCTGCTCGCGGAGCTTCCACTCGTTCATCACCGCGCCGTTGCTGTTCATGGGTTCCTCGCGGGAATCGGGTTACCGGATTCCGTTTGAATATGCCTAGATCGAAATCTGATCGAGCAAGCAGGCGCAATAGGCGTCCACCGGCGTTTTCACCTTGCCGAACGGGTTGGCGGCCTCGCGACCCTCACTGATCCCGATCAGGCTGCCCGGCCCAGCGCCCAGGTTATCGAAGACGATGACTTCCTCGCCGCGGGCCGGTGAATCGTCCACAAGGGCCGCCATCGGCATCGGCAACGCGATAAGGTATCGCCCGCCGTGCAGGTTCGGGTGCAACCTCGACATCGTCACCCGTCCGATCACCTCGCCGATCCGCATCGACGTCCCCCCTGCCCTTCATCCGATCGCGTCCGGGATCCCCATCACGCTCCAGCGCCCGGGCGTCTCGCGTCCGATCATTTCCTGGAGTACCCGTCCGTCGTTCGTCAGAATCACCACGTCGCCGCGACCTGCCCCGAGCCGGTCGAAGGCCAGCACCGGCTCGCCGTCCGGGCTCCCGCTCGCCGTCTGGAGCTGGACAATCAAAAGCCGCTCCCCCTCAAACGTGGGATGTTTCAGGGTCGATGTCGCCGAGCCGATGACACGCCCGATCTGCATATCAAAGGAACCTCATTCCGCCGACCAGGCTGGTCCGGCGCTGTCGTGTGAAGGTCAGTGGAGTGGTCACACCCTCGCCGGTCGGCCCTGCGATCGAGAACGAGAGCGAGCCCACACCGCCGAGCCCAAGCCCCGCGACGCACGGCCCATTCACCACAAAGATCGTGCAGTCCATCAGCCGACCCATCTTCGTCATCACCGAGGAGTCGCGCGAGTGCAGGATCGCCGTGTGGCCGTATCCCTGCTCGCTCTCCTTCGCCAGGGCCATCGCGCGATCGACGTTCGAGACCCGGACGAACGGGACGAACGGCATCATCTGCTCGTGCTGGACGAACGGATGCTCGGCACCCGTCTCGGCGAAGAGGAGCTGCGTCCCCTCGGGCACCCGAACGCCCGCATACTCCGCCAGCACAGCCGGATCCTGTCCGACCAGGTCCTTGTTCACGTGCAGTGCGCCGTCATTTCCCTTCTGGAAGGCCGCCTGCGTAAGAGCATCGACCTGTCCGGCCGTGAGCCGGAACGCGGCGTGCCTTGTCATCTCTTCCATCAGTGCGTCGAAGATCTCGGCGACCGCGAAGACCTGTTTCTCGCCGATGCAGAGTAGGTTGTTGTCGTAAGACCCACCCGCAACGATCGACCTGGCCGCGTTCTGGAGGCAAGCCGTCGCATCAACGACGACCGGGGGATTGCCCGGTCCCGCGACGATCGCCCGCTTGTTGCTCGCCAGCGCTGCCCGAGCGACGGCCGGACCGCCCGTGACGACCAGTAGCCGGACGCCCCGGTGCTTGAACAGATCATTGGCCGATTCGAGGGTCGGCGGATCGATGATCGTGAGGAGGTTGTCGAGTCCGATCGCCTCTCGGATCGCCCGGTTGAACCGGCGGACGCCCTCGGCCGCGATCTTCGCGCCCGACGGATGGGCGTTGAAGACAACCGTGTTGCCGGAGGCGAGCATGTTGATCGCGTTGCCGGCGAGGGTAGGCAGGCTGTGTGTCACGGGAGTGATCGCGCCAATCACGCCGAACGGAGCGTAATCGGTGAGGGTCAACCCCTCGTCGCCAGCGTCGTTGTCGGTACGGAGATACTCAACGCCGGGCACCCTCGGGATCGCGTTGCGAAGCTTCTCGATTTTGTGGTCGAGCCGGCCGATCTTCGTCTCTTCCAGCTCCAGCCGGCCAAGTTCGTCGGCCTGCTCGACGCAGATCTGCCGGATGCGATCGATCGCCAACTTGCGGTCGGAAAGCGGACGGGTCCGGAAAGCCCGGAAGGCCTCATCGGCCGCATGGACGGCGTCGTCGGCCGTGCCGAAAACGCCGAGGCTCCCCGACGATCGGACCTTCCCGTTCCCGGGCGCGGCCCCGTTCCCCATCTGCGAAAGCACCTGCTGAACGACGCTGCGAATCAGGTCTTCGGTCATTTGCATGGCGGATACCGTGGCTATGGGGAGGTTCGGTCGGTGGCCTCGTTATGCCGACGATTGGTTTCCAGGTTCGAATCAGGCCATATCTTCGCGATTGGAGAAAATGACCCGGCCACCGATATCGACGGTGTCCACCAGGCCGATCACCACCGCGTCGATCGGAAGCTTCTCGGTCTCGGGCGTCAGCCGGGCGCTCGACCCCTGGCAGATCAGCACCATCTCACCAACGCCGGCTCCCAGGGTGTCGACCACGACGAAGGTTCGGCCGGTGGACACAAGCCGATCTCGCTGCTTTTCGTCGACCCGATAAGGCTCGACGGTCAGAAGCTTGTGGCCCGTCATCGAGGCGACTTTCTGAGTCGCCACCACGCTCCCGGTCACCCTCGCAAGAAACATCGTTTCGACAGCCTCGATATCAGAGGACAATCCACCACAGAGGACTCAAAGAGCACAGAGTTCAAACAGGAGGAATCGAAAATTCCATGATGGTTTTCTCGGTATTCACTCTGTGCTCTCTGTGACTTCTGTGGTGAATCAACGGGTCTCAGCCTTTCGCCTGGAGGATGTCGCGAGACTGCCGGGCGACGACGATCTCTTCATTGGTCGGGACGGTCCAGACCTCGACCCGGGAGCCCGGCGTCGAGACCCTGCGCTCGACGGGACCCGACGCGTTCGCCGAGGGATCGAGCTCGATCCCGAACCAGCCGAGGTCGCGGCAGACGCCCGACCGGATCATCGACGAGTTCTCGCCGATTCCGCCGGTGAAGACGATGGCGTCGGCCCCGCCCAGTTCGACGAGGAAGGCACCGATGTAATGGCGGATCGACCCGACGAACTGGTCAATCGCCAGTTGAGCGCGGGCGTCGCCAGCCGATGCGGCGGATTCGATGTCGCGCAGGTCACGCGACCCGCAGTGACCCTCCAGCCCCGACTGATTTGCGAGGATGTTCAGGATCTCTTCGAGAGTCTTGCCCGTCTCGCGGAGCAAGACCGGCAGCGCGAAGACGTCGAAGTCGCCAACGCGATTATTATGCGGCAGTCCGGATTGCGGACTCATCCCCAGGCTACACGCCTGCGACTCACCGTTCCGGATCGCGCAGAGGGATGAGCTACCGCCGAGGTGACAGGAAATCACCTTGATGTCCGAGCGGCCCATCAGCTCCGGCATCCGCCACGAGATATAACGATGGCTCGCCCCGTGGAACCCCCAGCGCCGGATGCCCAGCTCGGTCGTCCAGGCCTCGGGGATCGCATACCGCTGGTTGGCCTCGGGGATCGTCCGGTGGAAGCCCGTCTCGAAGGCCGCGACCAGCGGCAAATTCGGGAATCGCTCCCGGAGCATCCGCATGGCACGGGTGTACGGCGGATTATGTGCAGGTGCGACATCAGCGAACGCCTCCATCGCCGCCAGCACCGACTCGTCGACCACGTGAACCCCGGTGAGGTAGA
>DAIDJI010000206.1 GCA_027451455.1 Planctomycetales bacterium
AGGGTTTCTCCTTCTCATCCGGGTGAGAATTCCGGCATGCTACGCGGATGCGAAAACCACGCCGGCTCGATGATGCGTTTCGGTTCCCCGGCTTCCGTCCGGAGGCCACGGTCCGTGGCATCTTCGGCGACCCGAGGGCGCGGATCTTGCGGCTACTGCGCCGGGGAAAAAAACGGCCTGTGGGGCGTGTGGGCAGATGCAGCGAACCTTTTACGACCGCAAGACCCGTCGGGTGCGCGACCTCTCTTATGGCGACACCCGGGCGTACCTGGAGGTCGAGATCCGGCGAGTGGCTTGCCGGAGCTGCGGCGCCGTGAAGCAAGAGAAGCTGCCCTGGTTGGCCAACAACCCCTTCTACACCAGGCGGTTCGCTTTCTACGTCGACCGCCGCTGTCGGTCCGCGACGGTCCGGGATGTGGCGCACGAACTCCGCCTCGATTGGAAGACGGTCAAGGCGCTGGAGATGGAGTACATGCACGAGCTACTCCGACGGGCCGGGACACCCGGCCCGAAGGTGATCGGCATCGACGAATTCTCCATCGGCAGAGGGCACAACTATCGTATCATTGTCAGCGACCTGGTCCGCGGCCGGCCGATCTGGTTCGGAGGCATGGACCGGTCCGAGAAGGGCATGGACCTCTTCTACCAGTGGCTGGGCCCGCGGAAATGCAAGGCAATCCGTCTGGCCGTGATGGACATGTGGAAGCCGTTCCGCAACTCCACCCTCAAGGCGGGGAATGCGCCCCAGGCCGGCATCCACTACAACAAGTTTCACATCCTCAAGCACTTGAACGAAGCGTTGGACAAGGTTCGTAAGAGCGAGTATGCCCGGCTTTCGGGGAAAGACCGGCGGTTCATCAAGGGTCAGAGGTACACGCTGCTGTCCCGCCGGGCCAATCTCACGCAGGATGGGCGACGGTCGCTGAAGGCGCTGTTCAAGGCCAACCAGAGGTTGAACAAGGCCTACCTTCTCAAGGAGATGTTCGGCCAACTGTGGGATGACAAGCGGGAGATGTGGGCGCGGCGATTCTTCGAGCGCTGGAAGTCGGCGCTGAGGTGGCAGCGACTGAAGCCGTACGAGAAGTTCGCCCGGATGGTCGAGGTGCACTGGGACGGGATCGCGTCGTATTGCCATGAGGAGAACAAGGTGCCTTTGGGCTTCGTCGAGGGGATCAACAACAAGAGCCGGGTCATCCAACGACGGGCCTACGGACTTCAGGACGAAGAGTACCTCCGCCTCAAAATCCTGACGTGCATGCTGCCGGAAATCTGAAGATCGGTCCAAAGTTACTCACTCGGTTGGGAGAAGAGCCACAAGCCGGATCGGGTCTTCACACGTGACGAGGCCATCGATCTCGTCCGACAGGTTGAGGAAGCCTTCGAAGCGTGGGGCCGGATCCGAAAACAGCCCATCGCCCGGGTCTACCTGGTCTCGATGATGCTCTGGAGGAGAAGACGCTGATCCTCGCCTCGGCGATGGACGACCGGCCGCGGGTCGGTCATACTCATCCCGGCACCGGTCGATCCGCGGCGATCGGGGCGGTCCTTCTCTCCCGGCCGCATCGCCGCGATCATTGAGACACATCTTCATCGAGAGGAGTGAGATTCCAACATGATGCGCATCCGGATGGCGATGCTCGCGGCGGTCGCCGTCGCGCCGGCGATCGCGATGGCCCGTCCGCAGGACGATCCGAAGAAGTCTTCATCGACGTCGAACCACGCACCAGCACCGGCAGCAGCACCAGCGCCGGCGCCCGGCGGCGAGGCAAGGGCCGTCACGAAGGCGATCCTCGACGAGATCGACAAACACTCGGAATTGATGGTGAATATTGAACACCTCTGCGACCTGATCGGCCCGAGGCTGACCGGCTCGCCGGGGCTCCTCAAGGCGAACCAGTGGACCCGCGACCGGTTCCAGCAGTACGGGCTGGCCAACGCGCACCTGGAGCCCTGGACGATCCATCGAGGCTGGACCCGCGGCGAGGCGAGCGGGCGGATCGTCGCTCCGACCGAGCAGAAGCTCCTCGTCGAGTCGGCCGGCTGGGCGCCGTCGACGAAGGGGGCGGTGCGGGGTCCGGTCGTCCATGTTCGGGCCGAGTCGACCGACGAGCTCTCGGCCTACAAGGGACGGCTGAAGGGAGCCTGGGTGATCCTGGCGGAGGTCTCGGTCCAGCCGGCGCCCGGGCGTCCCGCGCCGAGCCTCGAGGCGCAGATGCAGCGCAGGATGCGCGACTTCCGCAAGATGATGGCCTTCCGCCAGGGGCTCCGAAAGTTCCTGGCCGATGAGGGAATCGCGGGCATCCTGCGCGACTCGAACAAGGAGCACGGCCTGGTCGACATGACGACCGCCGTGGCGAACTACACCGAGTCTCCGTACCCCGAGGCGTTCCTGACGACCGAATCCTACGGCCTGATCTGGCGCCTCTTGAAGCGAGGGCCGGTCGAGGTCGAGATCGAATTGAAGAATGCCTTCAGCGAGGGACCGGTCGAGGTCTACAACACGGTCGCCGAGCTTCCGGGCGTCGACCGGCCCGACGAGGTGGTGATCATCGGCGGCCACATCGATAGCTGGGACCTCGGCACCGGCGCCACCGACGACGGGACCGGGATCATGGCCGTTCTGGAGGCCGCCCGGGCGCTGAAGGCGGTCGGCGTGCGGCCGAGGCGGACGATCCGATTCGTCCTGTTCTCGGGCGAGGAACAGGGCCTGCACGGCTCTCGGGCCTACGTCCGGGCGCACGAAAAAGAGATGAACAAGGTCTCCGGCGTTCTGGTCCACGACACCGGGACGGGACGGGTCAAGTCGATCGGGCTGGAGGGGCGCTACGACCTTCGCGAGGTGATGGATAAGGTCGTCGAGCCGTTCAAGGACGAGGTGAAGCTCGAAGAATTGAGCCTCCGGAGCCTGATGGGAACGGATCACCAATCGTTCCTGCCGAAGGGCGTCCCGGCGTTCGCGGTGATCCAGGACATGGCCGAATATCGAAAGACGCACCACACCGAGAGCGACACCTTCGACAAGGTGTATCCCGACGAGATCAACCAGGGAGCGAAGGTGATCGCCGCCTGGGCGTACAACGTGGCGATGCTCCCCGACCTGCTCCCCCGCGATCCCCGGCCGAGCAAGCCGAATCCCTTCACCGCGCCGGAGTTCCTCCAGCCGGGCGAGAAGGGTCCCGCCGAGGCCGGTCGCGTCGCGGACGGTTCGAAGCGGTAAACGGTCAGGCGACCGGCGCGGGCCGACTTCCGCCCGCGCCGGGACCGTCCGGGCCTCAATCCTTGTCGTCGTCGAGCTTCCGGACTTCCTCGCCGAGCTTTCGGATCTGGGCCTCCATCGCCGCGATCTTCGCTTCGAGCCGACGCCTCGTCAGGGCCCTGGCCTCGTCCTCCNCCTTCAGGGCGCCGGCCTTCGCCTGGGATGCCTCGATCTTCTTCAGCACGAGCTCATTGGCCTTGAGGGCGGCCTCCGAGGCATATCCCTTCGCCTTCATCCTCCGGGCCGACTCGGCGCGATCCTGGGCCCGCTCCAGCAGGGTCCATTCCGCGACCTCGTCGAACGCCTTTCGGACGTCGGCCTCGGCCTTCGCCTTCGCCTTCGCGTTTTGAGCCGCGGCCTCGGCCCTCGCCTTCGCCTCGTCGCCCACTTTCTTCATCTTCTGCTCGAAGTCGGAGCCCGGGCCGAATTCGCCCCGGAGCTTCACCTCGACGGCCTTCATGTGCTTCTCGAAGTCGGAGCCGGACCCGAGCTTGATCTCCAGTCCCTTGCCCACTTTCTTCATCTTCTTCTCGAAGTCGGAGCCGGACCCGAGCTTGCGATCGAGCTCCTTCCCGATGGCCTCCAGCTTCTTCGCGAAATCGGGATCGTCGCCATCGATCCGGATGTGGATCTCGGTCATCGCGCCGCCCGGCCCGGAATTCGCCGTCACCCGGACGCCCGCCTCCGCCTTCGCGTTCGCCTCGGGCTTTTCCGGCTTCTTCGCGTCGGCCTTCGGGGGCTTTGCCTCGTCGTCCGCCGGGACGACGACCACCACGCGGCCGTCGTCCCGGCCGTCCATCGACCACGAGGGCGAGGCCGCGAGCCCGAGCAGGACGGCGGCCATCGCGGCCGGAGTCGAGAAACGCGAACCGGCTTGTTCACGCAGAATCATGAGCAATCTCCTTTCGAGAAGGTATCCCGCGCCGACGGCACCCAGCACGGGCGCCGGGATGACAGAGCGGGAGGAACGCGAACCGACCAGGAAGAGGGCCTCCGCATAGGCGAGCCGATTTTCGGGGAGCGTCCGGATGACCCAGGCGTCGCAGGCGAGCTCGGCCTCGGCATCGAGCCGGGCGCGGGCGAGCCGGTAGAGCGGGTTCCACCACCAAGCGAGGCCGGCGACCGCCTCGAACCGGCAGACCCAGTGATCGCGGCGTCGGAGGTGGGCCAGTTCGTGGGCGAGGATGCCGCGCCATCCCTCGGCGTCGATCGCATCGACGAGCGCCGGCGGGATCAAAAGCCGGGGCCGACCCAGGCACCAGAGCATCGGCGAGGCGATCCCGGGAACGACCAGCGCCTCGGGCATCCGGACTCCAAGAACCTCGGCGATTTGTCGGGCCTCATCGATGAGCCCCTCAGGCGCCGGCTCGGCCAGCCAAAGCCTTCGACGAAACCTCAGGACCCGACGCGCCTGGACGACCGCCATCGCCGCGCCGGCCGCCAGCCAGGCGAGGATCAGGGCGCGCTCGACCCGCTCCCGGAGGCTCGACGTATCGACGGGCGAGGGATCATCGATCGAGTCGGCGGCGATGACCGATTCCAGGGAGACCGCTGCGGGACCTGCTTCACGACTCGCCATGATCGAGGCGTCCGGCCCCGGCTCGTCCCATCGGACGGCCCAGGGCCAGGCGGCAACCGGCGGCGTCACCATCCGGATCACCACCGCGAGCCAGAGCAGATGCCGGCCCGCCGGCCCGATCGTCCGGGACCGGCCGGCGATCGCCGCGACCCCGGCCAGCACCGTCGCCACGATCGTGGTCTCTGCGAACCAGATGAGCATGTGCACCTCCCGCCCCGGATAGTCTCTCGATCCCCCGATACCGACGATCCTCACGACCTCGGCTTCCGCTTCCCCTTCGCGGACGCGGACGGCGGTGATCCGGCGGCGGCCTCGTCGAGGAGCCGACGGAGCCGCGCCACCTCCTCGGGCGAGAGCCGCCCGCCCTCGACCAGCGCCAGGACCAGCGGCGCCGATCGACCGTCGCAGAGCTCATCCGCGGCGTCCTGCAATCGGCGACCGAGCAATTCCTCGCGCGAGACCGACGCCGAATAAAGGTGCGGGACGCTTGATGGATCCGCCGCCGCATACCCCTTGGCGACCAGCCGCTGGAGCAGCGTGGCGACCGTCGTATAGGCCCAGCTCCGCCCGCGCCCGGCCAGCTCGCCGTTGATCGCGCGGACCGTCCCCGGCCCCAGATCCCAGAGGACCTTCAAAACCTCCCGCTCCGAATCGCTCAGCCCCGCCTGATTCCCCATGACCACTCCCATCCCCGCCAGATCGTCGGGCCTCATCTACAACGTGTAGTAGGCAGGTTACTACAGCGTGTAGCAGGATGCAAGGGGATTCGTGCGGATGACGGGAAGATTCTTGATGGGGATGGGACCCGGCCGCGGGAATCCCGAGGCGAGCCCGGGCGCGTTGGGATAGAATCGAGGATGTCACCCCATCCGATGGAGACCTCAGGCGCCATGGAACCCGTGATTCGCAGGCTGATTGTCCAGGGCTTCCGCAGCATCCGCTCGGAGGTCGTCGACTTCGACAATCCGACGTTCCTCGTCGGACGGAACGGCTCGGGGAAGAGCAACGTCGTCGATGCGCTGGCGTTTCTGGGCGAGTGCATGACGAGGCACCTCCGCTGGGTGTTCGCGGATTGGGGACGGCGTCGAGCCATGACCTACGGCTCCTCACGTGCTTCACTCGACGGCTTTGCCGGAAGGTTGGGGATCAGCGCTGTTCTCGGACCGATCGACGAGATGGTCTCGGCCGCTCGCTATTCTGTCTCGATCGTTCCGAGCGGAGATGACCTCTCACCTTATCGTGTCGAGCGAGAGCAATGTTTCATCGAGCGCCGGGGAGAGCAGCCGAGTTGGTTCGATCGGGTCGAATCCGAGCCCTTTCGAACGAATGTCGAAGGCATTCGGCCCCAACTCTCTGACGATGCCCTGGCCTTACCTCTGCTGGGTGGCGATTCGCGCTTCGCCCCGCTTTTCGAGACATTGGGCGGGATCCGGAGCTATGCGATCGTGCCCGATCGCCTCAGGGAGCTACAACTCCCCGATAGCGGGTGGGATCTCCATCGAGACGGTGACAATGCCGTGAGCGTTCTGCGTCGCATTGAGGAGAACAATCCCGACGACCTCCAACGAATCGTTGAACTCCTGGCCGCCATCGTCCCGGCGATCGAGCGGCTCGAGATGAAAGAGTACGGAGGCAAGCTGAGCCTGGAATTCCTGCAGTGCTGGGACGGTACACCCGGCTCCCTGGTGCTGGATGCCTCAAGCATGTCCGACGGGACCTTGAGAGCCCTGGGACTGCTGGCAGCGGTCTACCAGCGGCGGACCCCCTCAGTGATGATTGTCGAGGAGCCCGAGGCGACGATCCATCCCGGTGCGCTGAGCGTCATTCTTGACATCCTCCACCACGCCAGCGAGCGCGGCCAGGTGATCGTGACGACGCATAGTCCGGAAGTCCTCGACGCCGAATGGCTCGAAGATCGCCACATCCGGATCGTGGACTGGCAGGAAGGCGAGACGCGCGTCTTACCGCTGGGCGTCCGATCGAGGGAGGCCCTGCGGCAGCACTTGATGAGCGCCGGCGAATTGCTGCGATCGAACGCTTTGACTGGCGTTTCTCGCGCCTCGGATTCGATGCCGCAAGCGGAGTTGTTCGAGGAAGCCGCGGTATGACCATTCAGCCGATCGTCGAGGGCCAGGCCGAGGTCGTGACGTTGCCATTGATGTTGCGGCGATTGATCGTGGAGGCCGGTGCCTATACGGTCGACATCGGATACCCCGTCAGGCGGCCCAGGGCCCTGCTCTCCCGCGAGGATGGCGTTCACGAGGCCGTGCGCCTGGCCCGGCTGGAGCCTGCCTGCGACGCCATCCTGATCGTGTTCGACGCCGATGACGACTGTCCGAAGGACCTTGCACCGCGCGTTCAGGCATGGGCCCAGGCGGCCACTCCTCTCCCCTGCTACGTGGTCATGCCGAACCGTGAATTCGAGGCGTGGTTCCTGGCGGCGATCGAATCCCTGCGCGGGACGCGAGGCATCCGGCACGATGCGACCTCTCATCCCGATCCCGAAGGGAAGCGAGGCGCCGCCGAGGAGCTTCGAAAACGGATGACAGCGAACCGCACCTATTCCAAGACCGCAGACTCGGCCGCCCTGATCCAGGCCCTCGACCTGGCCGAAGCCCACCGACGATGCCGATCGTTCCGCCGAATGGTGCGGGCCTTCGGATTGCTCGTCAACGATCTGGGCGTCCCGCTCTCGCAGTGGCCGCCGGCGGGATGGTGACCGTTTGCCGATGATCGGCCGTGCTTCGGCAAATCGGGGTGCGATAGAATGGCAATCTCGATCGACGGCATCTCGAGGGCGCAGTGCGATGAGCCAGTCGGGTGTATTTCGGTGGTCGAAGGCCCGCTTCCTCGAAGCGGCCGGCGCTGGGTGGTTCGGCGACCAGAGGGCCGAGCTGCTGGGGGGCGTCGTCTACACCATGACCACCAACCCGCCGCACACCACGACCACGCTCAACCTCGAAGACTTGCATCGGGGCGTCCTGCCCGCCGCCGGATGGTTCGTCGCTCGTGAGATCACCATCGAGATTGGGAGCTGGCTCCCGATCCCCGACCTCATCGTCGCGCGCGGCCCGCGGAGCCTCTATCGGGACCGGTTCCCGACCTACTCCGACCTCGCCCTGATCGTCGAGGTCTCCGATACCACCTACGCCCGCGACCGCGGCCGGAAGTATCGCCGTTACGCTCGACGGCGAATCCCCGTCTACTGGATCGTTGACCTCGGCCGATCGGTCGTCGAGGTCCACTCCGACCCGGGCCCCGGCGGATATCGGCGCGGCGAGACCTTCACCGCTGCCGATTCCGTCCCGGTCGTCATCGACGGTCAGGAGGTCGCCCGATTCGCGGTCGCCGACATCCTACCCTGATCGGGCCCGCTCGCGGCGGGCCCGCCCCGTCACCACCCCCGCCGCCAGTATCACGAGCGCAGCCATCCCGAGCGCCGCGCCCGAGACAAAAGCCGCGCGGGCAAATCCGGTCGGTCGATAGGCGACCTCGACCCGGTGCGTCCCTGCGCCGGGGATCGGGATGCCGTGCAGGCCGCCGTCGACCTTCCAGACCGGTTGCCGCGCCCCCCCGTCGATCCGGTAGGTCCAGCCGGGGTAATATGTCCGATTGAGAATCAGGATACAGGA
>DAIDJI010000207.1 GCA_027451455.1 Planctomycetales bacterium
CCCTGATCCGCGAGGCCCTCGACGGCGGCCCAGCTCTCACCGGGATCACGCTCGAACGGCTCGAAACCGAGGGCTCGGTCCGCCTGAACCTTGACGCGGAATACGCCCCCTTCGCCGACGGCGTCTTCCCGACGCCCTCCGGTCGTTGCGAGCTCTATTCCGAGCGAATGAAGGCCGACGGCTTCGACCCCTTGCCCACTTACACCCCGCCCGCCGAAGACCCCCGGACGCGCCCCGACCTGGCCGGGCGCTTCCCCTTGCAACTCCTCAGCCCGCCCCGACCGCAGTTCCTGAATTCGACGTTCGCCAACTCGCCCCGACACCGGTCGGCGGCCGGCGACCCGACCGTCGAGCTCTCCGAGTCAGACGCGGCGAGCCGGGGCCTGAGCGAGGGCGACTGGGCCGAGGTCTTCAACGACCGAGGACGGTTCCACGCCCGGGTGGCACTGACGGGGAACGTCCGGCCGGGCGTCGCGGTCGCCGCCGGGCTCTACTGGAACAAGCTCGTCCCGGGCGGCTCGAACGCCAACAGCACCAGCTCGACCGTTCTTGCCGATATGGGCGGCGGCGCGACCTTCTTCGACAACCTCGTCGAGGTCCGGGCGATCGACCCGGACGGTTCGGAGCATCCGCCCCTGGCCTGAGGCCGACGATCGGAGCCGGCCTCGAATCCTCGAAAAAACCCGGGGCCTTCAAGATCCGGTCGGATCCGACGAACACCCTGACGGAACTCCGAGGCGGAGACTCACCGAGGGGGCACGAGGATGGCGGAACAGGCGCGCGGGCTGGGCCCGGGACCGGTCTTCGTCTACGAGTGGATCACCGGCTCCCGGCGCTGGCAGACCTACGCGATGCGCTCGATCTTCGTGCTGGGACTGCTGATCGCGACGCTCTTCGGCGCCCGATCGTGGTCGATGTCCGGGGCGGCCGGGACTCCGACGATCGCCGCGATGGCCGCCCTCGGCGAGAAGATGTTCGTTTCGGTCGTCGGGACTCAGTTGGTCCTGGTCCTCCTGGCGGCCCCGGCGGCGACCGCCGGCTCGATCTGTCTGGATCGCTCGCGAGGGAGCCTCACCCACCTGCTCGTGACCGACCTCTCCGACGCCGAGATCGTGCTGGGGAAGCTGGCGGCCCGGCTCGCGCCGGTGCTCACCCTGGTGGCCGCGACGCTCCCCTTCCTGGGATTGCTCACACTCCTGGGCGGGGTCGACCCTGACGCCCTCCTCGGCGCCTTCCTGGTGACACTCGGAGTCGCCGCGCTGGGATGCACCCTGGCGCTGGTCTTCTCGATGTGGGTGAAGCGGGTCCACGAGGCGATGCTGGCGACCTATGCCGTCTGGGGCGCCTGGCTCCTCGGCCGGCCGATGCTCGACGAGCTGAGCCGGGTGTCCGGCTTGCCGCTCCCCGAGCCGCCGATCGCGGCCGATCCGTTCTGGCTGACCTTCGCCCCGTACTGGCGGCCGGGCTCGGTCGGCCCCGGCGACTTCCTGGCCTTCCTGGCCGTCACCTGGGGGATCTCGGCGGCGCTCGCCCTGTTCGCAGTGTCGACGCTCCGGCGGGCCTGCCTGCGCGAGTCGGCCCGACGGTCCGGCTTCTGGAAGCCTCGATGGGCGTCGGCCCTATCGTCGATTTTCGATCCGATCCGGCGGGCCTACCGGCGGATGGGCCCCTCGCTCGACGGCAACCCCGTCTACTGGCGCGAGTGGCACCGCAACCGTCCGCCGATCTGGGCCCGGATCGTGGCGATCCTCTATCTATCGATCGCGTTCCTCTTCAGCGCGATCGCGGCCTCACCGATCGGAGGGTCGATGCTCCCGCCCTGGGTGAACGCCTTTCAGGTCTCGATCGGGTTCCTGTTCCTCAGCGTGATCGCGGCCACCTCGCTTGCCGAGGAGCGGGTCCGGGGGAGCCTCGACGTCCTGTTGACGACCCCGATCGAGTCCCGCCAGATCGTCCTCGGCAAGTGGCTCGGGACGTTCCGGCTCGTCCCGCCGATGGCGATCCTGCCGACGGTGGTCATCTTCTCGAACGGACAGAGACTCGGGCTCGGGTTCGAGGGCGCCGTGCTGATGATCGGGTTCGTCCTCGCCGCCGGCGCCGCGATCACGAGCCTGGGCCTGGCGATGGCGACGTGGAGCGCCCGGCTCGGCCGCGCCGTCGGGCTGACGGTGAGCCTCTACCTGCTGGCGGCAGTTGGCTGGATGTTCGCGGTCTTCGCGATGAGCGGGGGACGGAACTCGGAGTTCCTGGCGATGGGCAGCCCCTTCTTCTGGGGCGGCGCGATGACCGATGCCGTATTCCACGGGCCGAATGACAAGGTGATGAGCTGGGGCCTCGGCTGGATCATCTTCTACGCGATCGCGGCGACGTTCCTCCTCGGCGCGACGCTCGCCTCCTTCGACCGGTGCCTCGGCCGGATAGAGGAAGGCGAGGGGCTCTCTCAGGGGAGGATGTCGCCCACGGCGATCCGCCCGACCTCGGTGCCCTCGATCACGACCGGGACAAGATGACCGGGCGCCAGGACCTCCAGAGACTCATATCCCGACGGCCCGGGCCGCGAATAAACCTCGACCTGGCCGTCGACCACGTTGACGATCCAGTAGAACGGGATGCCGGCGCGACCGTAGAGGCCGGCGAGCTTGCGATCGGCGAGGAGCCAATCCTCCGAGACCTCGATCACGAGCGCCGTCTCGGAAGGCTCGGGGCTCCGGGTCGCGTAATCCCGGATGGCTCCCCGGACGACCGACCGATCCGGCTCCGGGCGGCTGGAGAGGCCCGCCATCCGGACGGGCTTCGCGGAGCGCTGGTACCAGCCCGGCGGGATGATCCGTGCGATCGCCTCCCCGCAGAGCGCGTCGGCCGTCGCGTGGCGAGGGGTCTCCGGCGCCCGGGCCGCCAGGAATCCGTCGATGAGATGAACACGGTCTCGCTTGCCGAGGATTCCCGCGTCGATCATCGCCTCATATCGCTCGACCGTCAGTCGATCGGACGCGTCGGGGATCCAGGGGGGATACCGGTTGACATCGCGAGACCTCCGTCGATCGAATCGTTCGGGGATCGGACGATCGGCAAGCTTACCCCGCCTTCCCTTGGAAGTGCGATGTCAGGCGGTCGCCTTGGCCCGGCCGGAGGCGTCTGATACGATGGACGCGAATGATCCACGGTCGTGCATCCTACCCCGAGAGTCGCACCATGCGTTCCGACATGATCAAGCGCGGCGACGCCCGCGCCGCCCATCGTAGCCTGCTCCGCGCCACCGGCGTCAACGACCAGGACTGGGACAAGCCCTTCATCGCCATCTGCAACAGCCACGTCGACATCATCCCGGGGCACGTCCACTTGCAGGCGGTCGGGAATTATGTGAAGGAATGCGTGCGAGCGGCCGGCGGCGTCCCGTTCCTGTTCAACACGATCGGCGTGGACGACGGGATCGCGATGGGCCACGCCGGGATGAAGTACTCGCTCCCCTCACGCGAGATCATCGCCGACAGCGTGGAGACGATGATCCAGGCGCACTGCTTCGATGCGATGATCTGCATCCCGAACTGCGACAAGATCGTCCCCGGTATGTTCATGGGAGCGATGCGGGCGAACGTCCCGACTATTTTCGTCTCGGGCGGACCGATGGAGGCCGGCCGGACCGCATCGGGAGAGGTCGTTGACCTGATCGATGCCTTCGTCGCCGGAGCGAAGAAGCAGAACGGCCAGCTCACCGCCGAAGAACTGGAGGAGATCGAGAAGGCGGCCTGCCCGACCTGCGGGAGCTGCTCGGGGATGTTCACGGCCAATAGCATGAACTGCCTGGCCGAGGCGATCGGCCTGGCCCTCCCCGGCAACGGGACGATCCTGGCGACATCGGCCGACCGCAAGTCGCTCTACGAGCGCGCTGCACATCGGGTCGTGGCGATGGCCCGCGACTTCGCCAAACGGGGGCCCGGCCACGGGCTCTTGCCCCGCGAGATCGCCGGGGCCTCGGCGTTCGACAACGCGATGGTCCTCGACATGGCGATGGGCGGCAGCACGAACACCGTCCTGCATATCCTCGCCATCGCGCACGAGGCCGGCGTGCCGTTCAGCCTGGAGCGGATCGACGCCCTCAGCCGGAAGACTCCCAATATCTGCAAGGTCAGCCCCTCGAGCCGATACCACATCGAGGACGTCGCCCGGGCCGGCGGCATCCACACCATCCTCGGCGAGATCGAGCGCGGATGCCCGGGCCTGCTTGACCTCACGTGCCCGACCGTCACCGGCAAGACGATCGGCGAAAACATCCAGGAATACGACGTCCGAGGCGCCCACGCTGTCTCGTCGGCCCGGCTGCTGACGAAGGTCCGACCCGGCGGCGAGCGGAGTAGCCAGGCCTGGACCGTACCGAGCGTCGCCACCGACGCCCAATCGCAGGTTGGCGGCCTCGCCCTGCTGGAAGCCGAGGGTGAGACCGGCGACGCGGGGCAGACCACCCCGGCGAACGGGTCGGGCGGAAACGGCGACGAGGGCGACGGCTTCGACCCGTTCGACGTGATCCGGACGGTCGACCACGCCTATTCGAAGACGGGCGGCCTGACAATGCTCTCCGGCAACCTGGCCCCCAAGGGCGCCGTGGTGAAGACGGCCGGGGTCAGCCCGAAGATGATGAAGCACTCGGGCCCAGCAGTGACCTTCGACAGCGAGGTCGACGCCTACAACGGGATCGTCTTCGGCAAGGTCAAGCCGGGCGACGTGGTGGTCGTCCGCTTCGAGGGCCCCAAGGGCGGCCCCGGGATGCAGGAGATGCTCGCCCCGACCACCGCCATCAAGGGCGTCGGCCTCGATGACAAGTGCGCCCTGGTCACCGACGGGCGGTTCTCCGGCGGGAGCGCGGGCGCCTCGATCGGACACGTCAGCCCCGAGGCGGCCGTCGGCGGCCCGATCGGACTGATCCAGGACGGCGACATCATCGAGATCGACATCCCCAACGGTGTCCTCTCGGTCCGGCTCTCCGACGAGGAGCTGGCCCGCCGCCGATCGGAGTGGAAAGCCCCCGCGCCGAAGGTCGCGACGGGATACCTCGCCCGATACGCCCGGATGGCGACCAGCGCCGATACCGGCGCCATTCTCAAGTGGGACTGATGGCCGATCGCAGCGAAGCGACCCGAGGAGCATCGACGTGACGATGAAGTTGTTCGACCTGACCGGCAAGGTGGCGATCGTGACAGGGGGTAACGGCGGGATCGGTCTCGGGATCGCTCGCGGGCTGGCGGAGGCGGGCGCGAACATCGCCGTCGTCGGCCGGAACGCCGAGAAATCCCGGTCGGCCGCCGCGCAGATCCGGACCGATTTCGGCGTGCAGGCCGTCGACGTGCAGGTCGACGTCACCCAGCCCGACCAGATCGAGAGGGGCGCCGACGAGATCCTCAAGGCGCTTGGCCGAATCGACATCCTGTTCAACAACGCGGGGATCAATATCCGCAAGCCGCCGCACGAGATGACACTCGCCGAGTGGAACGAGGTGATGAGCGCCAACCTCACGAGCGCCTTCGTCTTTGCGAAGGCGGTCTACCCAGCCATGAAGCGGCAGGGCGGCGGGAAGGTGATCAACATCGGGAGCATGACGTCGATCTTCGGCGCCAGCTTCGCGCCGGCGTACACGGCGAGCAAGGGCGGGATTGTCGCGCTCACGAAGAGCCAGGCTCAGGCGTGGGCGAAGGACAATATCCAGGTCAACGCGATCCTGCCGGGATGGTTCGACACCGAGCTAACCATCAAGGGACGCGAGGAGATCCCCGGCCTGCACGAACGGGTCCTCGCCCGGATCCCGACCGGACGCTGGGCGAAGCCGGCCGACATGGCCGGGACCGCCATCTGGCTGGCGAGCCCTGCGAGCGACTACATCACAGGGATCGCGGTTCCCGTCGACGGCGGCTACACCTCAACCCTGTAAAGAGAAAAAAACAGAAACCACGATTCTGTAAGAGAAAAAGGCAGGAACCACGATTCTGTAAGATCGAAGGCAGGAACCACGAAAAACACGAAGGACACGAAAGAAGACAGGGACGGGAATTCAGGGTGGGGCCAATGGGTCGAATGGCCCCTGCCCCTTCGTCCGTGAGATCTCTGATCCCTGCCCGATGATCCTGGGTCTTTTTTCGTGTCCTTCGTGTTTTTCGTGGTTCCTGCCTTTTCCTGTAATCCGTGGTTACTTCGAGGTTGTGGTGGTTGAGCCCGTCGCCATCTGGGTCGGGGCCGTCTGGCAGGGCGTCGACTCGCCGCGGACAATGCGCCCGTAGACCTCGATCTCCATCCGCCGGTTGAACGGCAGCCGGATCGCGATCGGCCGGATCGGGATCAGGAACTGCAAGCCGACCGTCGGCGTCGGCTGGAAGAGTGTCGGGATGATCGGGAAGTTCGACGGCCCGATGTACTGCACCTTCTTCATCGCGGGGTCGGGCTCCCGCTTCACCGGGGCGGATTCGGTGGTCGGCCGCGGCTTCCTGACCTGTGGGGTGGGACGGGTCTCGGCCGAATCGTCATCGTCGTCGCCGGCGGGATCGGCTGCGTCCTCGGGGAGGGCCGGCAGTTCGGCCGGCTGGCCGTCCTTGTGGTAGCCCTGCGGAATCGATCGCGAGGGCATGGGCGGCATCGCGGCGACCTTCGCGGACGCGGACGCCGGCGCGGGCGCTGGCATCGGCGTCGGAGCGGGTGAATGCGGTGCCATCGCCGCCGAGGCCGGCAAGGCCGGAACGCTCATCGACGGGGACGACCAGGACGAACGAGTCGGAGCAGGCGTCGGCAGCGGGATCGGAGTCGCGGCCTCGGCCGCCTCGACGATCGCCAGCCGCTCATGGATCACGGCCTTGCCGTCACGGTCGGCGATCGTATGCGGGCCAAAGCTCACCAGCAAAACCCCATCCTTCGGGATCAGCCACTCGCCGGCCACCTCCTGGTCGCCGATCTCGGGGACCTCGACCAGATACGGGACGTCATCCACCATCGGCTTCAGTTCGGGAAGAACCCCCGTGGTCGAGAACTTGCCCGCCGGGGCGATGGGCATCGGGAGCTTCGGAACGCTCACCACGCCCTTCGCCTTCGAATCGGCGTCTGTGCAGCAGGCTTCCTTGTTTTCGCAGGAGGTGGGCTGGAACGAGGTCCGGCTCGCGGCCGGATCCTTCGGCGCCTGTCGATCGCCGGTCAGCTTCATCAGGTGGACATTCAGGACCTGGGTATCCTGCAAGACCATCTTCACAAGAATACCCTGGTCCATCTTGCGGCCGGCGATGGTCGCGACGGTGCCGGTGCGGACGGTCTCGTTCCGGGAACCGGATGAGGTGGCGTCGCCGGGCTCCCAGGAGACGTGCGTGACGAACTGGCGATCGGTCCGCGTCGAGACGTGCGCGGGGGTGCCGGCCCAGGCCGTGACCTTCGGCGCCCGGGTCATCCGCACCACGGCATTCCTCACTCGGTCGCCAGCCAGACGCTTCGCCACGGAGGCCGGAGCCGTCCAGATGGTCGCCGAGCCCTGGCGGGAGACGGGGGTTAGCCGTGGGAAGGCGGCGTCGCGCCAGCCCAGGCCCTCGACGTCCACAATGCTGACCCGGTACTCAATCGGGACGCCGCGCTGTTGGCCTTCGGGTTGACCCAAAACCGCCAGTGCGAGAACCATCCATCCTGGAGCCATGCCCATGCGACGACCTCCCTTGTCTCGTGTGCTCGTCGAGTCCCTCCGAGGCCCGATCGATCCCGAAGGATCGAGACCAGGCCGCGCGGGATGATACGACCGATCGCCGGGAAGGTCAATTCCGTCCGTCGGCCCGGATCGGAGAAAACTTGAGCGAATTCCGAGATCCGCTGGAGCATGGCCCCGGGTCAGCCGGCCCGCTAGATTGTGGAGAAATCGCGACCGAAGGACGCTTCCCTCGACCCCGGAGATCCACCCGATGACTGCCCGCCTCGCCGCCGCCTTCCTGATCCTGGTCCCCCTCGCCGCCCGTGCCGACGGGCCGCGCGACAACCTTCCCGAGAACGTCCGACCAGTCCCTCCGAAGGGAATCGCCGTCCCCGACGCCGAACGTTCGGAGCTGCGGGCCGGGGTGGAGGATCTCGGTCGACAGATCGAGTCGCTCCGCACGGCGCTGAAGGGTAAGCCGAACCTGCTGAAGCTTCTTCCCGACGTGCAGGTCTATCACAAGGCCGTCCACGACGCCCTCGAATACGACGAGTTCTTCAAGCCAGGCGAGATCCGGGCCGCGAAGGACCTGCTCCGCCACGGGATGGAGCGGGCCCGGCAGTTGCGCGAGGGGCAGGCGCCCTGGGATTCGGCCACCGGGCTCGTCGTCCGCGGCTACGTCTCGAAGATCGACGGATCGATTCAGCCTTGGATTGGTCATTCCCCAAAGTTTCGCGCCCGGCGGCGGTCCTTGGCGATTGGACGTTTGGTTTCATGGGCGCGACGAGGCCTTGAGCAAACTGAAGTTCGTCGTCGATCGCA
>DAIDJI010000208.1 GCA_027451455.1 Planctomycetales bacterium
ATGGCCCGGTGGGGCTCGGCGACGGTCAGCGAGTAGCCATCGGCCTCGTCACGCACCGCCAGAACCGAGTCCAGGCCGGCAAAGTCGGAGGCTGGCGGCGGTGGGCCCTCGCCCGCCAGCGCAAACTCGACGACATGGTCGCCGCCGAGCCGGGCGATCAACTCGGCCGGCGATCCGATGGCGATCACCTTGCCGCGGTCGACGATCGCGACGCGGTCGCAGAGCCGCTCGGCCTCGTCCATGTAGTGAGTGGTCAGAACGACCGTCCGTCCCCGCTCGCCGAGGCCCCGGATCAGGTCCCAGAGCTGCCGGCGCGACTGCGGGTCAAGACCCGTGGTCGGCTCGTCGAGGAAGAGGATCTCCGGGTCGCCGACCATCGAGAGCGCCACGGCGAGCCGCTGCTGCTGCCCGCCGGAGAGCTGCTCGATGAAGGCGTCCGCCTTCGACTCCAGCGCCACCCGGCCGATCACGTCGTCGGGATCAAGCCCCTCTCGGTAGAAGCTGCGGAATGTCCGGACGATCTCGCGGACCGTCTCCTTGTCCGGTAGCCGGGTCTCCTGGAGTGTCACGCCGATCCGCTCGCGGATCGCCTTCTCGTCGGTCGACCACCGAAGGCCCAGAACCTCGACCTCGCCCGAGGTCGGTTCGTTGAGTCCTTCCAGGATCTCGACCGTCGTGGTCTTCCCCGCGCCGTTGGGACCGAGAAGCCCGAAGCACTCGCCGCGGCCGATCTCCAGATCGATCCCGTCGACTGCCGTCACCGGGCCGCTCCGTCCCCGATACACCTTTCGTAGACCGCTCACTCGGATCGCCGGATCAGGCATTTTTATCCTATGAATGATACCTGATAATGGGGAACAGGTGACATTTCAGATCAGGGTCCCGTCTTCGATGACGATCCCCTTGTGCGTCACCACGATGCCGTCCCGGATCACGTGGGTCGGCGTCTCCTCGATGTGGTCGTGGCCGGCCTGGTTGATGATCCGAACGTCGCGGCCAATCCGAACGTTCTTGTCGATGATCGCGCGTTCGATCACCGAGTTCGCGCCGATCCCCAGTGGAGGGGGACCGGAGGATTCCAGCGAGGACTGGCCGGCGGGATTCTCGAGGAAGTCGATCCCCATGATGTACGAGTCGCGAATCGTCACGTTCTCGCCGATCCGAGCCCGGACGCCGATCACCGAGTTCTCGATCACCGAGCCAGGGTAGATCACGGATCCGTCGCAGATCAGGCTATTGCGGACCGTCGCCCCCAGAATCCGGGAGCACGGGAGGAACCTCGGCCGGGTGAAGATCGGGCCGTCCTCGTGGCTGAAGTCGAACGGCGGCTCGTCGCGGGTCAGCTCGATGTTCGCCTTGTGGAAGGCGCCCACCGTGCCGATGTCCTCCCAGTAGCCGTCGAACAGGTGCGCCTGCACGCGGTGGTTGCGAATGGTCTGGGGCAGGAGCTCGTGGCCGAAATCGGCCGATTCACTGGAGTTCAACAGGTCCACCAGCGTCGATCGGTTGAACAGGTAGATGCCCATGCTCGCCAGGTAAGGGCGGCCGGTGGCGTGCAGGCCGAGCCGCTGGAGCCAGTTCGGGTCGGTACGAACCCGGTCAAGCTTCTCACGCGTCTTGGGCTTCTCCTCGAAATCGACCACCTGGCCGTCGGCCCGGATCACCATGATCCCGCACGACCTCGCCTCGGGCTCGGCCACAGGCAGCGCGGCGATGGTCACCGCGGCGTGGTTCTCGTTATGGGTCCGGATCATCTCGCGGAAGTCCATCCGGTAGAGCTGATCGCCGGAGAGGATCAGCACCAGGTCGTGATTCCCCTCCGTGAAGTAGGGGATGTTCCGCCGGACGGCGTCGGCCGTCCCCTGGTACCACGACTCGTTCTCCATGGTCTGCTGCGCGGCCAGGATCTCGACAAACCCACCACCGTAAGGGTCGAATTTGTAGGTATTGTAGATGTGGCGATGCAAGCTGACCGAGTTGAACTGGGTCAGGACGAAAATCCGATTCAGACCGGAATGAATACAGTTCGAGACCGGAATATCGATCAGGCGGTACTTGCCGGCGATCGGGACCGCCGGCTTGCTCCGCGACTTGGTCAGTGGGTACAGCCGAGTACCGCGGCCACCCCCCTGGATCAACGAGATCACCCGCGACGGCATCGCTCCCAACCTTTCCAGATCGCGGCCGGGAACGGCCGGCTACTTCCCTTCACATACCTCCCGCCGACGGGTCGCGGCGCCCCTCGCGACCGCGCCCCGACCGGCGGAAACCCGCGTTCTCGGGTGGTCAGTGGTCAGTGGTCAGTGGTCAGTCGCTTATTCTCCCGTCAGGTCGGGATCATCTTCCAAAGGATTCGATGGAGGAAGGAGTTCCCGCTCCCGATCCGGATGATCCTGGTCTGACGCTGAGACCGTTGCCGACTGGAGCCAACTCCTCCAGGAATTCGGCTGGATCTTTCGAAAAGTACACGCTGGCTGGTCATTCACTGAAAACTGAAAACTGAAAACCGAAAACCGAAAACCGAAAACCGAAAACGGAAAACCGAGAAAACTACCACCCACGGACCATGTTCGACTCGATCACCTTCCGCGCCCCGTCCAGATCCGCCCCGGTCGACTGCATGTACAGCCGAACCGCATGCAACTTATCCCCCTGCGCCTTCGCCAGGCAATCGCGGGCCGTCTGGCAGACAGCGCCATCCGTCGCGGAAATTCCCAGCAAATTCTTGGAGATCACCCAGGCGTCCCTCGGACGGTGGCTCACCCGGACGACTTCCTCGCTCGGGTAATGTTCCGCCGCAAAGCTCCGCGCCCCCGACTCGTCGTCAACGCACGCAATCATGATATGCGACGTCGTCTCGACCTCGAACAGTGGCATGGCCGGCTCCTTTCGGAAGAAGTGGGATGGTGCCAGGCACGGGGAGAACCAGCGCGGGTTTCCGGTGCGCTGGCGACGCCCCCAATTGCTGGATCGTAACCGTCGGGATGGCCGCGGTCAAACGTGGCGATGAATCGGATCGGGGACAGTGCGAAGCGGATGGACTTGTCCGCGGGTCGAGTGGGTGCGACAATCGAAAGACGTCGACCCGGGGCGTGCTGGTGGTGCGAGCCGGCCGCGGCCCGGTCGGCGCCCTCACCACTTCCCGCGCGGTGATCGCGGGGTCGCAGCCGCATCCGAGGTCGATCGAGAACATGCCTCAGACACTCTTCCAGAAGGTTTGGGACCGACACGTCATCCGGGCCGCCGAGGGCGCCACGCTCCTCTATATTGATCGGCACCTGATCCACGAGGTCACGAGTCCGCAGGCGTTCGACGGCCTCCGGCTCGCCGGGCGGAAGGTCCGACGGCCCGAACTGACGTATGCGACGGTCGACCACAACGTCCCGACCGAGAATCAACTGGATATCCGCGACCCGCTCTCTCGGCGGCAGGTCGAGGTCCTCCGGGCGAACTGCCGGGAGTTCGGCGTCTCGCTGCTGGACATCCAGAGTGGACGGCAAGGGATCGTCCACGTGATCGGCCCGGAACTCGGCCTGACCCTCCCCGGCCTGACGATCGTCTGCGGCGACAGCCACACCAGCACCCACGGCGCCTTCGGGGCGCTGGCCTTCGGCATCGGCACCAGCGAGGTCGAGCATGTCCTCGCGACCCAGACCCTCTGGCAGGGCGCCCGGCCCAAATCGCTGGGTATCGAGGTCACAGGAAAGCTCGGACCAGGGCTCGAGCCCAAGGACATCATCCTCGCGATCATCCGCAAGATCGGGACCGGCGGCGCCACCGGCCAGGTCATCGAGTATTACGGGCCGGCGATCGAGGCCCTCTCGATGGAAGGCCGGATGACCATCTGCAACATGTCGATCGAGGCCGGCGCCCGCGCCGGGATGATCGCGCCCGACGACGTCACTTTCGAGTACGTCGCCCGCGGCCAACGCCCCTTCGCTCCCCAAGGCGCGGTGCTCGACGCCGCGATCCGCGACTGGAAGACTCTCCGCACCGACGACCCCTCGGCCTTCGATCGTCGAATCGCGATCGATGCCGGCTCGCTCGTCCCCCAGGTGACGTGGGGGACCACCCCGGCCATGACGGTGGACGTCACCGGCGTCGTCCCCCATCCCGAAGAGGTGCCCTTCGCCAGCCCGGACGACGCCCGTCGAGCCCTCGAGTACATGGGCCTGACACCCGGGACACCCGTCCAGCAGATCCCGGTCGATCTCGTCTTCATCGGGTCGTGCACGAACGGACGGATCGAGGACCTGCGTACCGCGGCCCGCATCTTCCACGGCCGAAAGACGGCGCCCGGCGTCCGAGCCATGATCGTCCCCGGGAGCGAACAGGTCCGGATGCAGGCCGAGGCCGAGGGGCTTGACCGGATCTTCACCGAGGCCGGCGCCGAGTGGCGGCAGTCCGGATGCAGCATGTGCCTCGGAATGAACCCCGACAAGCTCACGCCGAAGCAACGGTCGGCCAGCACCAGCAACCGAAACTTCGAGGGGCGGCAAGGCCCCGGCGGCCGAACCCACCTGGTCAGCCCGGCGATGGCCGCCGCCGCCGCCGTCACCGGCCACTTTACTGACGTCCGCCAGTTGGTCTGATCAGGCGGAAAATCGATTCCAAATCCCCGATTCTCGATTATTTTAAAAAAAATGGAACCGTTCGTCACCCACCGAGGCCGGCTAGCCCTCCTGGACTGGACCGACGTCAACACCGACCTGATCATCCCCGCGCGTTACCTGAAGCGGATCGAGCGGACCGGCTTCGGCCCCCTGCTCTTCGCCGACAAGCGCTACGCCGCCGGCGGCGCCCCCGAGATCGACGACCCGGATCGTCACGGCCCGGATAACCCCGAATTCCCGCTGAACGACCCGGTGCTGAAGGGGGCGACGATCCTCGTGGTCGGCCGGAACTTCGGCTGCGGCTCCAGCCGCGAGCACGCCGTCTGGGCCGTCCAGCAGGCCGGATACCGGGCGGTCGTCGCACCAGTCCCCGGCGAGGGTTTTGCCGATATCTTCGAATCCAACGCCTTTAACAACGGCCTGCTCGTCATCGAGCTTCCCCAGACCGACTGGGACGTCCTGGCGAAGGCCGCCCGCTCCGCCCCCGGCCGCGCCGAGGCCACCATCAACCTCCACCACCAGACGATCACCATCGAGCCTGTAGACGGGGTCACCGCCGCAAGCCTTTCGTTCCAGGTCCCCGAATCGCAGCGCCATCGGCTGCTCAACGGCCTCGACGCGATCGCCGAAACCATGGCCCACGAGGCCGAAATCGCTCGCCACGAACAGGCCGCTCCCGCCTGGTCGATCCCCGCGGCCGAATCATCGGCAACCTAGCCGAAAAAACCCACCTTCATGAAATCCGCCCCGGCCAATATCCATCCGGGGCGGAACCGTTTCTCACCTCCCGCCCTATCCGAATTCATTAAGAATCATCTGGACATCGGCATATCGATCACGTCTTCCCGGGTCCTCGTCTTCATGCCGTCCTTAAGAAAATCGAACGGATGCCCCATGTGAGGTCTTGACGAACCTCCATGTGGGATTTATGTTATTTTCGTAATAGCCTGCGATCCTTGATGTCGACCATTCCTTACCTGCTGTAAAGCTTGTCGTTCGCATGTTCCCTGGACCTCTCCATATCCCTCCAGGGGATTTGACTGGTTTGACTTGGTCTCTCGGTTTCTGGATTTCCTGAAAACCAAGGATATCCTCATGACTTTGACCGTGCCGTTCGAAGGCGATCGTGGACGGTTTCCGAATCTTGTTTCGGAGCGATTGGACGCCCAGCACAGTGTTCTGAACGCGGAGTAGGCTGTTCAACTCAACCGAAGAGATTGAGCGGCCGATCCCCCTCGCAAGACCTAAATCACGTGCAACTCGGTGCGACCTTCTCAGATGAGGCCGCACGGAGTCGTCGTTATGTTACGTCGACTGCACCTTACTCGAGCCGTCTCGAGGACAGATGGAACGGATAGGAATGGTTCGGCGACCCGTCTATTCGTGACTGCGCGCAGTCCCCTCGGGCGAGTCGGCATGTCGTGAAACTCGAATCCAGAGTCCTGGAGGGGAGCATTTTGTCGATGAGTATTCACCAGACGCGCCGATCCGCGATTCGGCTCGCCTTGAGTTCCACCGTCGTGGGCCTTTTGTCGTCGGCTCTCGGCTGCTCGCAAGAGGGGCCGTCTTCGGAGTACGAGACGAAGAAGGGGCCTTCGGCGGAGGAGTCGGTGACCCGCGGGAGAGTCCCCCGCAAGGCGAAGATCCAGGAACCGGCCACCGTGCAGCGGTCCAAGACGGGCCGCGAGTGAACGCGCCAGGCCGACACCTGGTCCTGTTGTCCGACAGATATCATGGTTTTGTTTATTTGTTTTCGTCAAGGAGAGTCCACTCCCATGAATCGTCCACTTCGAACTCGTTCGAGAGGATTCACACTGATCGAGCTGCTGGTGGTCATTGCGATCATCGCCGTCTTGATCGCGCTTTTGCTCCCGGCCGTTCAGGCCGCTCGGGAGGCCGCTCGACGAGCCCAGTGCGTGAACAACCTGAAGCAACTCGCCCTCGGGGTGATGAACTACGAGTCTGCGAACGGCGTTTTCCCGCCGTCCGAGCTGGATTGCTTCTGCGAGAGCCCTCCCAATGTGATCCACAACGGACCCTCGTGGTTCGTTGCGATCTGCCCGCAGATCGAGCAACAGGCGGTCTTCAATTCGTACAACTTCTCGATCTCCTGGCGATCGTATCCAAACATCACCGCGACGAACACGCAAATCGCCTCCCTGATTTGCCCGAGTGAGACCCAGCCCGGCAAGACGGCCCTGATCGCGGATTACGCCAACGCCCCGATCCCCGTTCCCGCGAATTCCCCGTTCATGCAGGCCCACAGCACCTACGCCGGCTGCGATGGGATTTACTACTGCGACTACCGAAGCGGCTCTTCGCTTTCCGACCCGTGCTATCAGACCTGGGGCGCGACCGAGATGGGCGTGATCGTCGGCGACAACAAGATCACCCTCGCCTCGATCACCGACGGCACCAGCAATACCTTCATGGCCGGCGAGACGGCCATCGGCATCCTGCCGAACAACCCGAGCGATCCCATCGGCCAGCAGCAGGCCCGGTGGTGGCAGATCGGCTTCTGGTACTCCGGGGAATTCGACTGCGAGTATCCGATCAACGCGTATCGCCGGCTGAACTACGCGAGCTTCCCCGGCGGTTTCGTCACGAACGGCGACTGGGCGACCGCCGAAGGTGCCAGCAGCTTCCACCCCGGCGGCTGCAACTTCGCCTTCTGCGATGGCTCCGTGAAATTCATCAAGGAAACCATCTCCAGTTGGGGGCCCTACAACAGCTCCACCGGCGACCCGGTGGGCTTCACCTACGGCTCCACCTGCGGTGAGAATCACACTGGCACGGCCGTCCTCCAGGTCTACCAGAAGCTCGCCACCCGCAACGGCGGCGAGGTCGTCAGCGCCGACGCCTATTGATCGGCCCGATACCCCATCCCCAATGCCAAATTCGACGCCGGTGTCCCCCAGGGACGCCGGCGTTTTTCGTTGGCCAGGGCCATCCCGTGACCTGCTCAGATCGGATTGTTGACTTTGATTACCAGGATACCTAAGATTGTCGCAATCCTGGAGGACATGGGCAGGAATCGAAAGGACGAAGACCCGTGAATCCGGCTCTGGCGACACCGGCGACCGAGGACTGGACCGAGGCCAACGCGCATCTCGCAGGCGCGACGCCGAGCGAGATCGTCCAGTGGGCGGTGGAGCGATTCCACCCCCGGCTGACCATGGCGACGGCGTTCGGGCCGGAAGGGTGTATCCTGCTGCACATGCTCGCGGAAATCGAGCCGAAGGTCCGGGTCTTCAACCTCGACACGGGGTATCAGTTCCCCGAAACCCTCGAACTACGCGACCGGATCGCCGATCGCTACGGGATTGAGGTCGAGATGGTGGGGGCGGATCTCTCGGTTCCGGAGTACGAGGCGAAGCACGGCGGACCGCTCTACGTGGCCAACTCCGACCAGTGCTGCTACGACCGGAAGATCGTCCCGCTCCGTCGGGCGCTGGTGGGATACGACGCCTGGATCACGGCGATCCGCGCCGATCAGTCGCGGGACCGCGCCGCGGCCCCGATCGTCGGACCCGACCCGAAGTTCGGGCTGGTGAAGGTGAACCCCCTGCTCCGCTGGACCAAGCGCGACGTCTGGGCCTTCATCGCCGCTCACGACGTCCCCTACAACCCCCTGCACGACCGCGGCTATCCCTCGATCGGATGCTGGCCCTGCACGAAGCCCGTCGCCGCTGGCGACGACGACCGCGCCGGCCGATGGGCCGGCCAGGCCAAAACCGAATGCGGCCTGCACTCGCTGGATAGCTCGCAGCTCTAATTGGTAATTGGTAATTGGTAATTGGTAATTGGTAATTGGTAATTGGTAATTGGTAATTGGTAATTGGTAAT
>DAIDJI010000209.1:0-1779 GCA_027451455.1 Planctomycetales bacterium
TCCGCTCGGCGACGTCGAGGAGGGCCTCCATCCAGTCGACCTCGAGGTAGGTCGGAGTTCCTCCGCCGATCGCGAACCGCGCGAACGACGCCTCGCCGATGGCCTCGCGCACCGTTTCGGCCTCGCGACGCAGGGCGTTCAGATAACGCCCGACGGTGGCCTCGTCGGCACCAGCGCGGGTGAAGAGGTTGCAAAAGCCGCATCGCATCCCGCAGAACGGGACGTGAATGTAGAGGAAGAGGGATTCACGCTGCTCGTCGGCCCAGAGGTCCTCGAGCCGGACGGTCGGATCGAGAGGCCGATAGGAGGTTTTATGTGGGTACGAATAGGCATAGGCCTGATAGGGCGAGCCGTCGATCGGCGATCTCGGGAGGGTTGCGGGGGCGATCACGTCGGCGACTCCGGGAGGGTGAACTCGGCGTAGGGGACGGTCCAGACGATCGGGTGGGCGAGGCGGTGGCCCTCGTAGCCGTCCTCGCCGTAGGCCGTCCCGTGGTCGGAGCAGGCGATGACGAAGCTCGGACCCCTGCGCTGCAAGGCGGCGAAGAGGCGGGGCAACTGGCGATCGACGTAGGCCAGCGCGGCGGCGTGCGACTCGATCGTGTCGCGGGTCGCGCCTTCGAGGTAGAACCGGTTCGGCTGGTGGACGGCCGAGACATTCAGGAACAGGAAGACGCGCCGGTCGCGCGGCAGGCGGCTCAAAATCCGATCGATCAGGGCGACCTGGTTCTCGGTCGATCGCGGGTCGGTGACGCCCAGTTCGGGGCTCCAGTGGCTCTCGGCGAAGAGGCTCGGCAGCACCGATCCCAGCGGCGAGAGCTTGTTGAAGAAGCCGACGCCACCGACGCAGACGGTGTGATACCCGAGCCAGGCCAGGCCGGAGACGATCTCGGGGGCGTCGAAAACGCAGGTGGCCTCGGTGGTCGTCTCGCTCCCGGGGAACCGGACGGCGAACGGCCGGGGGTGCCGGCCCGGTCCGATCGGCGTGGGCAGGAAGCCGGCGAAGAAGGCCTGATGGGCGGCGTAGGTGAAGCTCCCCGGCGAGTGCCGCGCCTCCCAGATCCCGCCCGGCAGGACGGCCGCGAAGTTGGGGGTCTGGCCCCGCGCCAGGGCGTCGCGGGCGACGTCGAAGCGCAAGGTGTCGATCGTGATGAGGACGATGTCGTGCGTGCCGATCATCGACCGGACGTCGGTCATGGCAGCACCCCCGGGAGGTCGAGAACGCGGTCGATCCGGAAGTCAGGCTGTGGCCAATTTTCCCAGTACCAGGTGCCGACCGCACAGGTCCGGAGCCCGGCCCGTTGCCCGCCCTGGATATCTTCGTGGGGGTGATTGCCCACGATCAGAGCCTCGTCGGCCGCGACCCCCGCCCATTCGAGGGCCCGGCGGAAGATCGCGGGGTCCGGCTTGCGGACGCCCATCTCACCCGAAAGGAAGACGCGGCCCACCGCGCCCTTCAAACCGGCGCGCTCGATCTTGGCCCGCTGGACGTGCCGCGATCCGTTGGAGAGGATGGCCGTTTTGTATCGGGCGGAGAGCTCGCCGAGCATCTGCACCACGGCCGGTTTGGGCTCGATGCACCCAGGCAGCCGCTCGGCAAGTTCGGCCGCGATTCCGGCGGGCGACATGCCGAGATCGGGGTATTCCCGGGCGATGACCCGGGCCAGGAGGCGTCGGTCCAGATAGGGACTTTCCCCCTCGTTGGCGATCTCCCCGAGCAGCCTGGCCCGCGTCTCCGGCGAAAAGATCCGCGGGCGGCTCACCATGAAATCCTCGACG
>DAIDJI010000209.1:1789-8440 GCA_027451455.1 Planctomycetales bacterium
GGCCTCTCAGGTCGATCAGCGTCCCGTCGAGGTCGAAGAAGAGGGCGCGGATCATGCAGACCCTCCCCCGGCCGCGACGCCCATCGCGGCCAGCTCGGCAGCGTAGGTGTCGAGGCCGTCGAAGAGGACGCCTGGCAACAGGTCGCCAAACGCGTTGATCTCCAGGATTGCATGTCGGCGGAAGCCGGGCGAGACGACCACGTCGACGCCCGCGTAGAGGCTCCCGGGCACCACGCCCGCGGCCCGTTCGCACGAGCCCATCAACTCGTCCCACGCGGCTGGCCCCATCCGCGAGCGGACGAGGTCTGCCTCGGCGCGCCGATTTCTCAGGTGGAGGTTTGTCATCGGGCCGCGGCCGACCCGGGCGATGGCGTGCCTCGCGCGACCTCCGATCACGACGACCCGCAGATCGAACGGCCCGCCGGCCAGGCTCGCCTTCGGCACCCATCGCTCGGCGTGCGCCCGCTCTCGACCGAGCGCATCGACCACCTCGGCAATCCGTGGCTCGTCGGTCAGTCGGCGGATCGCTCTCGTGTTGTAGAGCTTCAACCCGGATGTCGACTCGACCGCCTCGACGGTCGTGGTCGCCTGCACCCGTCGGCCGTCGGTCTCTAATGCGACGATACCGGAAGCCGACGACCCGTGCGCCAGCTTCACGAAGACCCGGTTGATCCCGGCTCGATCCATTCGATCGCGCAGATCGCCGTAACCGCGAGGCGTTCCCAGCCCGGGCGGGCACGGCACGTTCTGAGCCTCAAAAAGGGCGTGACAGGTCGGCTTGTCGAACATGATCGAGATGTCGTCAGGCCGATTCATCACGATATGCGGCGGGCAGGATTCTCGATCCCGATCGAGCCGGCGGAGCAGTCCGCGGAACCCGAGATACCACTGTCTCGGATGAAGGATCCGCCCGCGGTCGAATTCGAGCCGTAGAGCCTCGGCACGGCCGATCCGAGACGCTCCCGGCGACTCGTCGTCCTCATCCGCCCCGGCGGCGATCAGGGCCCGCTCGACGTCGAAGTCGCGGTCGGGCGACTCGAACCGGAGGATGGTCCCCTCGGTGACAAACGCTTCGAGCGCGACCCGGCCGGCGAGGAGTTCCGCGTAAGGAACGACCACCGCCGGCGCGAGCCCGAGCGCGGCCATCGACTCCTGGAAGAGCGCGACCCGACGGCCGCCGGGATTGCCGACGATCACGACCCGAGGGCCCGCCTCGCGGCAGACATGCTCCCGGCCCCTGGACGTGGTCGTCTCGATCATCGTCGTTCCCCGACGGCGCTCTATTCTGAGACGGCGATGTACCGATCATCGCCGTCGGGCGATTCCTGCCGCTCCTCGGCGTTCAGCTCGACGCCGGTGTCCTTCAATCCGTCGATCACCTCGTCGGAGACGTAGTGATGATGAATATCGAGCCGCTTCAGGCCCGACAGATTACCGCCAGAGATCAGCGCGACCGCGCCCTCGTCGCCCAGGTTGCCGAGCGAGAGGTCGAGCGTCTCGATCCGGCGGAGGATCGGGGCGTCAGCGAGCGAGGTGGCGAGGGCGTCGGCCCACTCGCAGTCGCGCAGGCCGAGGTATTTGAGTTTGGGAAACGCTGTGCCGGAGAGGATCGGCCTCAGGTCGTCGATGGTCGCGTCGCCGCCATAGTATTTGTCGCCGAGCCAGAGTTCCAGGTGCTCCAGGTTCGGGAAATCGGCGGCACAAACGGAGCGGACAACGGAGGCCGGCAGCCCGCCCGACTCGAAAATCAGCGCTTTGAGGCTCTCGTGGTGGACCTCGCCGAGCGCCAGCCCCTCCCCTCCTCGCACGCGAAGCTGTTCCAGGGCCGGGAACGCTTCGAGGATCGGCGTAACGTCCGACTGAATGATCCAGGAGATTTCCCACTCGTCCGACGTGATGTCGCCCAGGAACAGCGCCTTCAGACCAGTCAGGCGATCGCTGGCGGCAGCCAGAGTGGCGACGATCTCCCTGGCGCCCGCCTCGTTGTCGACCTGGTTCCACCCGCCGATGACCAGCGCAGCGACCTGGCCGCAGGCTGGGTCGTCGAGGAACCGGCTCAGGATGCTGCCCATGGTCGCGCCGTTCTCGGCGTCTTCGTAGGTCAGGGCGAGCCGATACGCCGTCCCAGCCGGATCGCTGAGGTCCTCGTCCTCGGTCGGATCGATGAGGCCCACTTCAGGGTTGAAATCCCGGACGGGCAGGCCCGCGAACTCCTCGACATGCTCCGAGATCGACATGCGATGTTCCCTATCCCCAGGACCACGATCGAGTCGCCGAACGAAGGCGCCCGAACCGGCCCGGAATCTACCATCAACCTCCGCCCTGGTGCAATTGTTCGATGCCTGAATCCATGCGATCGATCGACTGAAGATCGGCTCGGAGGGTTAGCTCCAGTCGGCAATCTTCGCGGCATCTTTCGCTTCGCCCGGTTCCGTCGAACCCATCTATCCGGCAAGGCTGTTGTACGACTGCCTGCCATTTGTTAAACAACTATTGTAGGTTGGTGCCGGGTTGGTTAAACTTCTGCAAAGGAATTCGTCCGCAGCACCCACGGGGCCCGATGCCATGTTCCGATTTTTGCACGGCTCAACTCGCGATTGTGACGGGGTCTCGCGGCGAGAGTTCCTCCGCGTGGGAGGGCTTGGGCTCGCGGGCTTGACGCTGGCCGACTCGATTCGGATGGAGGCCCAGGCGGGATCGTCGTCTTCGGCGCCTGCTCGAAACGTCATCCTGCTCTGGATGCAGGGCGGGGCCAGCCACATCGACACATTGGACCCGAAGCCCGACGCCCCCGCCGAGATCCGCGGCGAGTTCGGAACGATCCCCACGGCGCTGCCCGGGGTCCGGATCTGCGAGCACCTGCCCCGGCTGGCCCAGCACCTGGACAAGCTGACGATCGTCCGGTCGGGCTACTCGTACAACGCCGGGCACGGGATCGCCGACGCGTACATGCTCTCCGGCTGGCGGTTCTCGCCGGCGACCGTCTATCCCGCGATGGGCTCGGTCATCGCGAAGGAGCGGCCGGCGGAGCCCGGGATGCCGCCGTACATCCAGCTTGGCCGGTTCGTCGATCAGAAGACGGGCGGCGGGCTCGCCGGATATCTCGGCAACGAGCATAACCCGTTCGTCATGACGTCCGACCCGAACGCCAGCGCGTTCAGCGTCGACGGGATCACGCTCCCCGGCGGGCTCTCGGCCTCCCGGTTCGATCGCCGCCGGCGGATGCTCGACCACTTCGACCAGTGGCAGCAGCGCGTCGAGTCGCAGGTGAGCGACTCGGGGGCAATGGATCAGTTCTATGAAAAGGCTTTCGGGATCGTGACCTCGCCTCGGGCCAAGCACGCCTTCGACCTTTCGGAGGAAGATACGCACCTGCGCGACCAGTACGGCCGGAATACCTTCGGTCAATCGTGCCTGCTGGCCCGCCGGCTGGTCGAATCCGGGGTGCGGTTCGTCACGGTCTCGTTCGGCGGCTGGGACACGCACCAGAACAACTTCGTCAGTCTCAAGGATCGGCTCCTCCCGCGGCTCGACACCGGTTATTCGGCCCTGCTGGCCGACTTGAAGGCGCGCGGCCTGCTCGAACAGACGATCGTCCTGTGGATGGGCGACTTCGGCCGGACGCCCAAGGTCAACTCGGCGGCCGGGCGCGACCACTGGGCCGGCTCGATGGTCTTCGGCATCGGCGGCGGCGGTATCCGGGTCGGCGAGGTCTACGGCGCCAGCGATCGATATGCCGAGCAGCCGTCGACCAAAATGGTCCAGGCCGAAGATCTGGTCACCACGATCTACTCGCAACTGGGCATCCCGCTCGACATCCACTACACCGCGCCCGACGGGCGTCCGTTCCCGATCAAGCCGGCCGGGCGCGTGCTCTCGGATCTGCTCATTTGACCGCGCTTCATTCGCATCGCCCCGTGGGCATTCGGGAGGGGATCGTATGAGAGGGTCGATTCGGATCCTGGCCGTCGTCGCCATGATCGGCCCGGCGGCCGGACGCGCCGGAGCCTCTGACGGGCGGGTCTCGTTCGCGACCGACGTGCAGCCCATCTTGACCAGACTCGGCTGCAACCAGGGTGCCTGCCACGGCGCCCAGTACGGCAAGGGAAACTTCAAGCTTTCGTTGAAGGGCTTCGACGACGAGTCGGACCACCGTGAGATCGTTCGCGCGGCCTTCGGCCGCCGGATCTCCACCAGCGACCCTGTTGCGAGCCTCCTGCTGCGGAAGCCGACCCTTCGGATGGCCCACGAGGGCGGGCGTCGCCTCGTGGAAGGCTCGCCGGCTTACAGGACCCTCCTCAAATGGCTCCAGCAGGGTGCGCCCGGACCAACGGCCACCGACCACAGGCTGAAAGAGCTGGTCGTTGAGCCAAGGGAGATCGTCCTCCAGCCCGGCGCAGGGGCAAGGATCACGGCGAAGGCCATCTACGAGGATGGCTCCAGCGAGCTGTTGAGCGAAAAGGCGTTATTTGAAAGCCAGTCGCCGATGGTCGCCCGGGTCTCTGACGACGGCGCCATCCGGGCCGCCGGGGCACGCGGCGAATCGGCGGTGATGGTCCGCTATCTCAGTTCGGTCGCCGCAACCCGGGTAATCGTCCCCTATGGTTCCACCGTCTCGCTCGACGGCTTTCGGCCGAACAACCTCATCGATACCCTCTGGGTCGAAACCTGGCGCAAGGTGGGATTGTCGCCAACGACCACCTGCGACGACGCCGAGTTCTATCGGCGGATTCACCTGAATACCCTGTCGACCCTCCCCCGGCCGGAGGATGTCCGGGCGTTTCTCGCCGACAAAAGCCCCGACAAACGCGAGAAGGCGATCGAGGCGGTTTTGAAGCGTCCCGAGTATGTCTCGGCGTGGGCGCACAAGTGGGGCGACCTTCTGCTGAATACCCGAGAGGCGGCCGGCAAGAAGGGGATGTGGTCACTCCACAACTGGCTCCGTGAATCGTTCCGCGCTAACAAGCCGATGGACGAGATGATCTCGGAACTGATCACCGCGATCGGGAGTCCGTACCAGAACGGTCCAGCCAACTTCTACAAGATCGGGACGCCGGAGCAGTGGACCGAGAGCACAGCGCAGGTGTTTCTGGGCGTTCGGCTCCAGTGCGCCCGGTGCCATAACCATCCCTATGAGAGCCTGTTGCAGACCGACTATTACGCGATGAAGGCGTTCTTCAGCCGGGTCGGCAAGAAGACCAGCCAGGAATTTGGCCTGGCCGGCGGCGACACGGTGATCTTCGTCCGCGATTCGGGCGAGGTCAGCCATCCGCGCACCGGGCAGTTGTTGAAGCCAAGGCCCGTCGGAGGGGCGCCCGTGGACGACCCGATCGACCGGCGCCGGGCGCTCGCGGCCTGGATCTCGTCCCGTGAGAATCGGGCGCTGGCGCGCAACCTGGTCAATCGGTACTGGGGCTATTACTTCGGCCGCGGGCTTGTGAATCCGATCGACGACATCCGCACGACCAACCCGCCCTCGAATCCCGAACTGCTCGACGCCCTGGCCGACGACCTGATCGCGCACAAATACGATATCAAGCATCTCTTGCGGACAATCATGCGTTCGAGGGTCTACCAGCTTGCCGCCGTCGCGAGGCCCGAGAGCCGGGCCGACGCCGAGAATCGCTACGTGACCCACTTTGCCCCGACCCGGATCGGTGCCGAGGCGCTGCTCGACGCCGTCGACCTCGCCTGCGGAACCCAGGAGAAGTTCAAGGGACTGCCCTCGGGCTATCGGGCGATCGACCTTCCCGATTCCGGTTACGATTCGGAGTTCCTCGATACGTTCGGTCGTCCCCGGCGGGCGGTCCCGTGCGAGTGCGAGCGAAGCGATGCCCCGACCATGACTCAGGCCCTGCTGATGATCAGCGGCGGCCTGCTCAACCGCAAGGTCTCGGATTCGAAGGGGAGGGTCGCCCGGCTGGTCGCCACCAAAACCACGCCGGAAAAGGCCGTCGAGGAACTCTTCCTCTGTACCCTCTCGCGCCTGCCGACGCCCGACGAGAGCCGAGAGGCAGTCGCCGACGTCAATGCCGCGCCCACCCGGAAGGAGGGACTCGAAGATATGCTCTGGACCCTCCTCAATACGCGAGAATTTCAGTTCAACCATTGATGTGAAAGCATTCAGAGTTTTTTGAGGGCGAGGCTTCGTCCGAGCCGCGCACACCGTCTCGGCGGGAGCCTTGCCCTCCCGGTTCGATCGGGCTGTCTCAGCGAACCTGTGACTGAGGTCGCGCCGCCCGTCATGGCGCGTCGCGTCGGAACGAGGTCCACCCCATGCGCTTGCCTTCGCTTCGGATCGTCCCGGTCGTCCTTCTGTTCGCGGGCCAGGCTCTCGCCGAGACGCCCAACCCGGAGATCACCTACATCGTCCCGGGGGCGGTCCGTCGGGGAGCCACGAGCGAGGTCACGGTCGTCGCGCGGCAGGCCCGGCGCGGATTTGAGACCGCCTCGCAGGTGTTCTTCAGCGGCGAGGGCCTGCACGCCGATGTCCTGCCCCGCGCACCGAAGGAACCGGTCGAGCGGCGCCGGCTCAAAATCACGGTCGCCCCCGATGCCGCCCCGGGCCTGCGCGAGGTCCGCGTGACCACCGAGAGCGGGATCTCCTCCCTCGGCGAACTCCTCATCGTCGACGACCCGGTGATCGTTGAG
>DAIDJI010000210.1 GCA_027451455.1 Planctomycetales bacterium
CGTTCTCGACAGCCTTGTCTACGCCTGGTCGGTGCAGGCGTGGCGGGGTGTCGATGAGCGGGACAAGGTTGTTCTGGGGGGCGTCCTCGCCGCCACGATTGCGGCCGCGCTGGCGTATTCCCGGCTTCGCCGATGGGCCGACGAGCCGACTGGTTCGTGGGCGAGGGGATTCCTCCTGGTGGGCGCTGTCTCGTTGCCGGCGATCGCGGCGTTCCAGAGTCTGACGCGGAAGATTGGCCATCTCGAGGGCGAGAACAATCGATTCACCTATGTGGCGGGGGTTGCTGCGGTCTTCCTGGTGCTGGGGCTCTCGGGCACTCTCCTCGGCCGACGGGGAACGGTGGCTCTGGCCACCCTTCTGATCGGCCTCTCGACGCTCTCGAACCTGGCCCACGGCGCCACCTACAAGCGATGGTGGGACGCCGAGCGCTCGCTGATCTGGCAACTGGCCTGGCGGGCGCCTGAGATCGAGCCCGGCACCGTGGTTGTGGTCGCGAGGCCCAGGCCGGACGACTGGACGGGCACCGAATGGCCCCACGACATCAACGGTCCCCTGAATCTGCGATACACTGCGGCCGAAACTCCGCTGATGGGCCTTTTTCTGAATGCGCCCTCCGTCGCTTTGATGGAATCGCTCTCGGAGGGCCGTCGAGACGAGGTTCGGGAGTTGTACCAGTCGTACCTGATCAGTTTTTACGATCTCTCCGTGGCGTCTGGGTTCCAGGAGGATCCTCCCGGGGTCCTCCTGATGTCGCTGGCGACTCCCGAATCAACGCTTCGTGTCGTCGATCCCGAGCACACGGAGGAGCTGCCCGAACCGGCCCCTGGATTGCCTCCCTTGATGCGGTCGCTGCGCCCGCTGGCTCGATTCAGTCGGATCGGCCTGATCCGCGGCTCGGGACCTGTCGGAGAGGCGCCGGAGCGGCTTGTCGGTCGCGAGCCGTGGATGGCCTGGGCGCGGCACTTCCAGCAGGCTGAGCTGGCCCGCCAGCTAGGTCATCGCGACGAGCTGGTTCGCCTGATGAAAGCCGTCCGCCGCGAGAAACTCACACCGAGCGATACGCACGAGTGGCTGATCTTTCTGGAAGCGGCGATCCAGGATGGTGACCGCGAGGCGGCCTCGTGGATCGTCGAGCAGATCCAGACCCATGCCGATCGCCAGCCCGATCTCCCGCCCCATCTTTTACCCCAGATTCCACCGTATCTCGCGATCCCGAAACTCCGAAACTGGCTGACACGCTACTCGACCCGTCCCGCGGGTCCGGAACGAGACCTCGCGGCCTCTCTGGCGAAGGGATTGACCGAGAGACCGGAGCAGGGCCATCGGTAGGATTTGGTCCGGCTTCCGATCGCGGGACCAAGGTGATACGATCGATGGGGGAGAGAACCCCGGTATCTCGATCGGCTGCCGACCATCGGATAGACCATGACCGTCCAGACCTTCTGCGACCTGCTCGCACAAAGGCCGTTCCGGCCGTTCCGGATCGCGAGGTCGGACGGTGCCGTCTTCGAGGTCCGTCATCCGTCGAATGCCTTCCTGACCCGATCGGCCCTCCTGGTCGGCATCGACGTGGACGATGACGGTATTCCGGGCGACTTTCGGATCTGCCAACTTGCCCAGATCGAGATGGTCGAGCCGATCCGCCCGGAAGGGCTCGACTGACCACGGACCATCGACAAAGCGTATGATCCTCCTGATCGACAACTACGACTCGTTCACGTACAACCTGGTCCAGCGGCTGGGGGAGATCGATCCGGGGATCGAGCTGAAGGTCGTGCGCAACGACCAGATCACGCTCGACGAGATCGAGGCCCTGAATCCGAGCCGGCTGATCATCTCTCCGGGTCCCTGCACGCCGCGCGAGGCGGGGATCTCCAAGGAGGTCGTCGAGCGGTTCGGACCCCGAATCCCGCTCCTCGGCGTCTGTCTGGGGCACCAGTGCATCGGTGAGACCCTGGGCGCGAAGGTCGTCCGGGCCGACCGGATCATGCACGGCAAGACCTCGTGGATCAGCCACGACAACCAGGGCGTCTATCGGGGCCTGCCGAACCCGTTTGAGGCGACCCGATATCACAGCCTGGTCATTCAGCCGGGGACGCTCCCCGAGGATCTTGAGGTCGTCTCGTGGACCGACCAGGGCGAGATCATGGGCGTTCGCCATCGTCGGTTCCCGATCGAGGGCGTGCAGTTCCACCCCGAGAGCTTCCTCACTCACGAGGGGATCGAGCTTCTCAGGAACTTCCTTGAGTTCGACCGCAGATGATCACCATCGACGAGGCCCTCCGCGCGGTGCTCAACGCGGCTCGTCCGCGGCCGGCGCGGGCCGTCCCGCTCGCCGAGGCGGTTGGATGCGTTCTCGGCCAGGACGTCGCCGCCGACATCGACCTGCCCCCGTTCGACAAGTCCATCGTCGATGGCTACGCCGTCCGCGCGGGGGACCTCGGCGGGCCCGGGACCTGGCTCCGCGTCGGCGAAACGATCCTCGCCGGTCAGATACCCTCCCGGGCGCTGGAATCCGGCGAGGCGGCCGTCGTGATGACCGGCGCCCCGATCCCACCCGAATGCGAGGCCGTCGTGATGCACGAGCGGACCGTCGCCGAGGGGGATCGCGTCCGGATCGATGAGCCCTCGATCCGACCCGGCCAGAACATCCTCCGACGCGCCCGGGAGATGCACGCCGGGGATGTGGTCGTCGAACGCGGGACCATCCTGAAGCCGGCGCACCTGGGCGTGCTGGCGTCGGTCGGGTGCGATCGGCCGAGGGTCGTCCGGCCGAGGGTCGCCGTCGTCTCGACGGGTGACGAGCTGGTCGAGGTCGATCGCGTCCCGGGCCCTGGCCAGATTCGGAACTCGAACGCGCCGATGCTCCGCGCCCTGGCGGCCGAGGACGCCGCCGAGGCCGAAGCCTTGCCGATCGCCCCCGACGAGCCCGAGGCGCTCCGGGCGACGCTCGAACAGGGGCTCGGGGCCGACGTCCTGCTCATCACGGGCGGGGTCTCGGCCGGGCGTCGGGATCTGGTCCCCGAGACGCTCGAATCGCTGGGCGTCCGGTGCGTCTTCCACAAGGTCCGGCTCAAGCCGGGCAAGCCGATCTGGTTTGGGACCGGTCCCGACCGCGACGACGGCCCGGGTCCGATCGTCTTCGGTCTGCCCGGGAACCCGGTCAGCGGGCTGGTCGGCTACCTGCTGTTCGTCCGACCGGCGCTCGCGATCCTGGCGGATCGCCCGGAAACCTCGCCTTCGATCCTCCCGGCGCGGCTTTCGCGGCCGTTCCGCCACCGGGGCGACCGGCCGACGTACTTCCCGGCGCGGGTTGTTGGCGGCCTGGCCGGCCGACCGATCGAGGTTGAGACGCTGGACTGGGCAGGCTCGGCCGACCTCCGGACGGCCGCCCTCGCCGACGGCTTCGCCGCTTTTCCGGCCGGCGATCGCGATTACGAGCCGGGTGAGGCGGTCGAATTCCTGCCCTCCCGGTCGCGCTTCCAGTCATCATGATGTTCCCGCGGCCGGATGGATGATCCCGGCCGCTCCGCCACAATACCGGGCCCCGGTCGGCCGAATCCCCGTGCAGGGCAGGGGCGGGCGCCGGAATTCGGGCGCCCACCCCGCCGCCGAGCCCGCGAGGATTCGTCTGATGTCCACGATGGCCGCCCCCGAGTCGCGGACCCGAACCGACGAGGCTGACCCGTGCGCCGGATGGCTCCGCCATCGCCTGGCCGCCGGCCTCGCCTCGGGCCTCTTGTGCTGGACCACATTCCCGCCGATGGAATGGGGATGGCTCGCCTGGGTCGCGCTGGCGCCGCTCTTCTGGCTGGCGACCGTCCAGGGCGCGACAGGCCGGACCTACCTCGCCGCCTGGACCGGCGGCCTGGTCTTCTGGCTCCTCGCCGTCCCCTGGCTCCGACTGATCGGGCCGGGCGCCTGGATCGGATGGGTCGTCCTCGCGGCGGTTTTCTCGCTCTGGTGGCCGCTCTTCCTCGCGATCGCCCGATGGGCCCGATGGCGGTTGGGTGCCCCGCTGATGATCGCCGCGCCAATTTCCTGGGTGGCCGTCGAGTATCTCCGCGCCTACTTCCTTACCGGCTTTCCCTGGTACTACGCTGCGCACAGTCAGTACCGAAACCTCTACGTCATCCAGATTTCCGACGTTACCGGCTCGCTGGGCGTCAGCTTCCTGATCGCGATCGTCAACGCCTGGCTGGTCGACCTGGTGACGACCCCGATCTGGCGGCCCGCGCCGGGAGCCCGTCGCCAGATGACGCCCGGCCACATGGCCCGGCTCTGGGCGGTCACGATCCTCGTCGGTGCGACGCTCGGCTACGGCGTTTATCGGATCCGGACGGCCGACTTCCGCCCCGGTCCCCGCGTGGCGCTCCTGCAATCGGTCCTGAAGCAGAAGGACAAGTTTCGACGCGACCCGTTCCAGGTTCAGGCCCGGTTCCACGCTCTGATCCGGTCCGCGATGAGCCATGAACCCCGTCCGGATCTTGTCGTCTGGCCCGAGACCTCGTATCCGTTCTCGCCGTTTGTCCTGGCGGATGCGAAGATGGATCGCGCCGTCCTTTCCGAGCAGGTCAAGGAAGCCAGCGAAGGCAAGATGACGCTCGATGCCTGGCTTTACAAGGCTGAGGCGGTCGTCCGCGACCTGCATGCGATGGCCGACGAATACGGCGTCCCGATGCTGGTGGGCTGCGGCTTCTGGGAGCACCGCCTGGACCGAATCCACAAGTTCAATGCAGCCCTGTACTTTCGCCCTTCGTCTCCGGCCTACGAGTTTTACCACAAGATGCACCTCGTCCCGTTTGGTGAGTTCATCCCGTTCATCGACGTCCTGCCGATCCTCGCGGCGCTGACGCCCTACCGCGACAAGATCCCCAATCTCGACCGCGGCGACGAGCCCCGGACGTTCCAGGTCGGCCCGTACCGGGTCGCGCCTCTGATCTGCTTCGAGGACACCATCTCCCGGGTGGTCGGCCGGTTCTTCCGCGACGGCGAGCCGCCCGACCTGATCGTCACCCTCTCGAACGACGGCTGGTATCCGAACTCGCCCGAGCTGGACGCCCATCTCGCTGTTGGCGTCTTCCGGGCGATCGAGCATCGGGTCCCGATGGCCCGGGCGGTGAATACCGGCTTCTCGGGCCTGGTCGACGGCAACGGCGAAATCGTCGCCCGGCTCCCGAAGGACGTCGAGCAGGAGTTGACGGTGGATGTCCCCCTCGACGACCGGACCACCTGGTATTCGCAATGGGGAGACTGGCTCGGGTTCTCGTGCCTGGCTGTGACGATCGGATGGCTGCCCCTCGGGCTGATCCGGCCTCGGCGGGATCTTGCGGGCTGAGAGGCTGATGAAGATCGATTCCAGGAGCCTACGGGGTCGAAGCGTCCTGATGCGGCCACTCCGAAGAACTCGTCCCCGCCGGGGCAAGGGGTTCGGCTGGCCTCAGGGTGGCCAGCGCGAGCCCGGCCAGCGCGGCGATCGCGGGGACGCTGGGGTAGTGATAGCGATCGCCGCCGACGATGATCGCGTGGACGGCAAAGAAGTAGCCCCAGAGGACCAGCGAGGGCTCACCGATCCATCGCCAGGGGCCGGCGCGGCGACGAGCCTCCCGGGCGCCGAGGAGGCCCAGTCCCAGCATCGCCCACCAGTATGCTGTGCACGCCGCCTTCAGGGGGAGCAGACATCCGGCCCCGAATCGCTCGGTCAGGCCGGGAGCGTTCCAGGTGACCCCGTGGGTCTCGCGGTCGTGGGTGATGTAAATCTTGCGGCCGGCGAGGGCGAGAGCATGGCCGGGGTGGGCCTTCATGAAGGCGATGGCTTCCCGCCCGAGGGCCCGATCGTACTCGACGTTGTTCAAAGGGGTGATCGACGTTGGAGGGGGCATGTAGCCCCCGGTCGAGTTGGGGTTGTTGCCCATCCAGAGGTTGGAGCCGCCGTTGGTCGACAGGACCGCCCCGCCGAGCAGCCGGCGATTCCGATCGAGCCAGGGCGACAAGATCAGGATCATCATCGCGGTCGCGACGGCGGCCCCGACCCCGGCGTGCAGGATTCGCCGCGACGCGGGGACCTCTCGCTCGCCGGGTCCGACCGCCTCGATCCAGGCGAAGATCCAGGCCATCGGCAGCGCGGTCGGCCGGACCAGGCTGGCCCCGGCCAGCAGGGCCGCCACGCCCGTCAACCGAGGGACTGCCCCCCAGTCCTTCCGGCCGGAGACATACAGCGCCGCGACCCACCCCGCGTTGAACAGCAGCTCGCTGGCAAGGATCGTGCTGAACATGACCTGACCGGGCCAGAGCGCCAGGGCCAGGCCGGCGAAGAGGGCGGGCCGGGGCCCATACCATCGCCGGGCCAGGGCCATCACCAGGGCGACGGTCAGGCCCCCGAGCAGGACATTCAGCACGACGATCGGCGCGTAATGGACCCCGAAGATCCAGTACAGGGCCGCATAGACCGCCGAGGTGCCGACGGGCCAGTAGGCCGTCGGCTTGCCGGGCTCGAAGGCATATCCGATGCCCGAGCAGATGTGGCGTGCCAGCACGTCGTAGACCCCGCTATCGGAGACCGGCGAGACCGGCACGGCGAGCGACCAGGCGGTCCGGACGGCCAGCGCCAGCGCGACGACGGCGACGAGGGAGCGGCGTTCGGGTGTCATCGGTATCATTTCTCGATTCGTTGTGAATGGAGCGAAATTCGATGGTGGGTGGATTTCGGTTTCCTGGGAGACGGCCGGGGTCGGAGGCGGCGGATCCTCCAGCCTGGAGTCCGGCCTGCGATCCCATCAAGCTCGCCGATCGGGCCGAGGCCGGCCCGGCTACGAGGACCACGACGCGGCCACCAGCACAACCGCCGAGATGAGGCTCAGGGCGAGGCTGTGGGGGTCGCGGAGCGCGAAGACGACGGGGTCGCCCGAGAGCTGTCGGCGCACGGCCAGGAACCAGACGCGGCTAATCCAGTAGATCAGCCCCAGGTCGATCAGCCAGAGGAACTCGTGGTGGGGGTACAGCAGGCGGACCTCGTCGCTGCGGACGTAGAGGGCCAGCACCAGCGCCGAGAGGTAGCCGCTGATCGTCCCCATGGACTTGACCGGCTCGATGTCGTCGGGCTGGTAGCCCCGCCCGTTGAGCCGCTCGCGCCGGCCCGCCTGGATGCTCCTGTCCAGCTCGACGTAGCGCTTGGCGAAGGCGAGCGAGAGGAAGAAGAACATCGAGAAGACGATGAGCCACTCCGAGACGACGATCCCGGTCGCGACCCCTCCGGCGAAGAGGCGGAGCGAGTAGAGGCTGGCCAGGATCAGGACGTCGACCATCAGGCGCCTCTTCAGCGAGAGGGAGTAGGCGATCGTCAGGGCGATGTAGAGCGCCAGGATCGCCGGGAAGACGGGGGGGAGCGCCAGGGCGGCAATCCCGAAGGAGGTGAGGAGCAGGGCGACCACCATCGGCGGCCCCCAGGAGAGGGGCAGCCGGCCCGAGGCGAAGGGCCGGTTTCGCTTCTCGGCGTGCTGGCGGTCGGCGGCCAGGTCGGCCAGGTCATTGATCAGGTAGGTTGCCGAGGCGCAGAGGCTGAACGCGGCGAAGGCCAGCAGGGCGGCGACCAGGGCCCGGGGATCGAGGACCCGGAGGGCGGTGATGAGCGGGACGAAGATCAGCAGGTTCTTGGCGAACTGGTGGGGCCGGAGCGACTTCGCGACGTCGCGCCAGCGACGGCCGGGCGCGCCGAGGGTCCGGACCTTTGGGCCGGGCCCGGGCCGATCGATCCGGCGGGCGAGCCCCTCGCCGGCCGCGACGACGTAGGCGACCGTCGAGGCCCCCCAGGGGAGCAGGTCCGCGGCCGAATCTCCCGCGTAGTCGAATTCGCTCCATCCCTTCTCGGCGCAGGTCCGCTCGATGGCGCGGAGCCGATCGGCCCCCCGGCGGTCGCGATCGCCGCCCCGGTACAGGACGCCGTCGAAGATCCCCTGGTGCTCGGAGATCGCGCCGGCCCATCGCACCGGCGAGGAGGTGACGAGGTAGACGGCGCCGCCGGCCTCGCGGCGGCGCCGGATCAGGTCCAGCACCTCGGGCCGGTACGGCAGCAATCCGGGGTCGAGCCTCGCCTCGCGACTGATCCGCTCCTCCAGCGCCGCCCGGCCGGCCAGCGCCCACCCCGCTGCGCGGAGGAAGGCCCAGGGACGTTCCTTGACCATCGCGATGATCGATTCCCAGAGCAGGTCGGTGGCGATCAGCGTCCCGTCCAGGTCCGTGAAGAGCGGGGCATCGCGCCCCGCGAGGTCGTCCCGATCGGCCGGGCCCCGGGCTGGATGCAACCGGATCATGGCAGCTCCTTCAAGTTCGTTGAAGATGGTGCCGACCCTGGCCTGCAATCCGAATCGGTGCCCCCTCCCGACGGCTTTGTCCGCCGTCGAGACTGCGATCTTCGCAGGGCCATCGTCGGCGAGGGCGAG
>DAIDJI010000211.1 GCA_027451455.1 Planctomycetales bacterium
CCGATTCGCCGGCCGATCTTCGCTCCCGAATGGCTCGGATTCTGGTCGGATCCAGCCGGGGCGGACAGCCCGTTCGCGCCGGCGAGATCGGGGTCACGGGGTCAATGGCCGCGATCCTCAACGAGGCGATTCTGCCGAACCTGGTGCAGACGACCGAGTCGACCCCGGCCTTCATCCACGGCGGGCCGTTCGCCAACATCGCCCACGGCTGCAACTCGATCCTCGCCACCCGATTGGCGATGGCGACCGCCGACTACGCCGTCACTGAGGCTGGGTTTGCCTTCGACCTCGGCGGCGAAAAGTTCTTCGATCTCAAGTGCCGTGCCGGAAATCTGAACCCGGCCGCGATCGTGATCGTCGCCACGATCCGGGCCCTGAAGATGCACGGCGGGGTCGGGCTCGATGCCCTGGAGTCCTCGAATCCGGGTGCCGTCGAGCGCGGGCTGGAGAACCTCGCCGCACACCTGGATAGCGCAGAACATTTTGGCAAGCCGACGGTTGTCGCGATCAACAAATTTGGTTCCGACACGCCCGAGGAAATCGAGGTGGTCCACGCCTATTGCGCCGGCCGGGGCGTTCCGTGCGCCATGGCCGATGTCTTCAGCGCCGGCGGGGCCGGCGCGACGGACCTCGCCGAGAAGGTGGTCGCGGCGGCCTCGGCGCCCGAGACACCGTTGAAGACGCTCTACCCGCTCGACTGGCCGGCCGAACGGAAGATCGAGCAGATTGCCCGCGTGATGTACGGCGCCGACGGGGTCTCGATCTTGCCGGCGGCCTCGGCGAAGCTCCGGCGCGCCGCTCGCCTCGGTTACGGCGATCTGCCAATCTGCATGGCGAAGACGCAGGACTCGCTCTCGGATAACCCAAAGCTCCGCGGACGCCCCCGCGGCTTCACGCTGACCGTCCGCGATATCGAGATCGCCGCCGGCGCCGGGTTCCTCGTGGCACTGACGGGCGAGATCGTCCGGATGCCTGGCCTCCCCCAGCGACCGGCCGCCGAACGGATCGACGTCGACGCCGACGGGCAGATCGTCGGGCTCTCCTGATCCAGACCAACGCCGATACCAGACGGAAGATCCGGAGGAACCACGAAAATCACGAAGGGCACGAAAAAAGACAGAGAAACAGGAGCATTGATGATGGGGGGCCGGTCCGGGCGGTCTCCTTCTCGTCTCGGCTGGGAAACGGGGACTGGCTCCGGAGCGCAGCGCAGGTGCCTGTCCCCCTTTCGCAAGCGATGCGGTGCTGGTCCTCGGGGGATTCCGCGCTGGCCCGCTTTTTCGAGGCAAAATGACGGACGTCATAGAATAAAGGGATCACGGCACGTTCAGGGGAGGAATCACGCCATGTCCATCGACGTCAAGACGGTGAGCGGGCGCCGGGATCTCCGGTACGAGTCGTTCGACGAACTGCTCGCCGACGCCGAAAAGCTCGTCTCCACACCAGGGACGCGGACACTCGGCAACTGGCCGCTGGCGCAATTGCTCGCTCACCTGGCCTCGGCGATCAGGATGTCACTGGGGGACGTCCCGCCGCCGACGGTGCCCTGGCCGGTCCGGATCATCGGGTTCCTCGTCAAGGGCCGACTGCTGAGAAAGGGGCCGAGTCCGGGCTTCAAGCTCCCGGCCGAGGTCGAGCCGAAGGTCTATCCATCCGTGGCCTCGGCCGAGGAGGGGCTGGATATGCTTCGAACGGCCATCGCCCGCACGAAGACCGAGCGGATGTCGGCCCGGCATCCGATCCTCGGGCCGCTCACTCACGAGGAATGGGGAAAGCTCCACCTCCGTCACGCCGAGCTGCACCTCAGCTTCGCCGTCCCGGGCGAGCCGGCCTGATCCGGCCCGACCCCTCGACGGAGATCCAACCTTGCTCGACGCCGAGGCCCATCGACAGGCCTTTCAGCGACATCTCGACGCGGAACGATCGGCCGCCGAGCGGAACCGGATGGGCCAGTTCGCCACGCCGGAACCGCTCGCGATGGAGATCGCCCGGTACGCCCGGCTTCTCCGCCTGGGTAGCCGCGAGCCGGTCGCCTTCCTCGACCCGGCCATCGGCACCGGCTCGTTCTACTCGGCCCTGCGCAGGGTGTTCCCAGACCAGGAGATCGCCGACGCCTGCGGTGTCGAGCTCGATCCGAGGTTCGTCGATGCCGCTCGCAACCTCTGGCGCCAGTCCGGCCTCCGCCTGATCCCCGGCGACTTCACCCAGCTCGCGCCCGACCGGCCCTACAACCTCATCCTCACCAACCCGCCGTATGTCCGGCATCATCATATCGATGGAGCCAACAAAATCCGCCTGAAGGCGGCCGTTGCCGAGCGGTGCGGAATGGCGATCAGTGGCCTGGCCGGGCTGTATGCCCACTTCCTTCTGTTGGCCGACGCCTGGATGGCCCCCGGCGGACTCGCCCTCTGGCTCATCCCCTCGGAATTCCTGGACGTGAATTATGGAGCGATCCTCCGATCTTACCTGACAGAGAAAATCAAGCTCCTTCATATCCACCGATTCGCACCGGCCGACGTTCAGTTCGGCGATGCCCTGGTGACCTCGGCGATCGTCGCGTTCGAGAAGGCCGAGCCGCCGGCCGATCACCGGGTGAAACTCTCCCTGGGCGGGTCGATCGCCGATCCGATCGAGTCGGAAGAGATCCCGCTGGCCGCGCTCCGAGGGGCAAGGAAATGGTCGGGGCTGGTCGGCGGGAAAGCGGGATGGACGGGGCCTTCACCGACACTCGGAGACTTCTTCGCGATCCGACGGGGGCTGGCGACCGGCGCGAATGCGTTCTTCATTCTCGACCGCCGCGAGGCGAGGCAAAAGGGTATCCCGGAGGAGTTCCTCCGGCCGATCTTGCCGTCATCGCGGCACCTCTCCGCCGCGATCATCGAGGCCGATTCCGACGGCTACCCGGCGCTCGAAAAATCGCTGGCGATCGTCGACTGCGAGCTTCCCGAGCCGGTCGTCCAGCGCGACCATCCGCGCTTCTGGGCCTACCTCGAATCGGGGAAGGCGATGGGCCTCCACGAGGGATACCTGGCGAGCCGACGAACGCCCTGGTACGCGCAGGAGCGTCGCGATCCGGCGCCCTTTCTCTGCACCTACATGGGCCGCGAGAAATCGGGCGCGGGCCCGTTCCGGTTCTTCTGGAACCGCTCGCGCGCGATCGCGGCGAATGTTTATTTGATGCTTTATCCCCGCGGCCCGATGGAGGATGTCCTCTCCGCGAGGGCCGATCTCTACCCAATCGTTTTCGATCACCTGCGGTCGATCGGCGGTGATCTCCTGGTGCGCGAGGGACGCGTCTACGGCGGCGGGCTTCACAAGATGGAGCCGGGCGAGTTGGCGCGGCTGCCGGCTGTCGAGATGGGGCGGGTCATCGAGGAAGCGGTGGCAACGGCGGTCAGGGGAGGAGGTCATCCACCGGGATCGGCGGAAGCTTCTGGCCGTCGATCGCGATCGGGACCGACTGGCCTGGCTTGAAGTCCCTGCGCGACCGATACCGGCCGTCCTTCGTCGGGCGGGAATACACTTCCACCTGCCGCTCGACCAGGTTGATGATCCAGTAGACCGCGATCCCCGCGCGGGCATAGATCGTCCGCTTGATCCCGCGATCCTGGGCGAGCGACGAGTCGGAGACCTCGATCAGCATCGCGACGTCGTCGGGCGTGGGGTGGCGGCGACGATAATCGGAGCGCGGTTCGCGAAGGATCGATATGTCGGGCTCGGGCTCGTCGAAATCGGGAATTCGGATCGGCTGCTCCACGCGCGTGAACCAACCGGAGGGGAGCCGGGTGCCCACCACGGCGAGCGCCTCCGTACACGAATAGCTGTGACCCGGATTCTTCGGCATCTTATCCACCAGGTAGCCGTCGATCAGCTCGATCCGGTGCGGTTCTTCGAGCGCGCCGGAATCGCCGATGCGATCGTACTCGTCGACGGTGATCCGATGGATCTGTGGGGCGCTCGTCGATCGAGCAGGTGCGACCGTCGCCATGACTTGCTCCGTCCCGGGGCTCAGACTACCCATCCATTGCCGACCTCGCCATCGTGGCCGATCGGGGTCGCGGCAGTCAATCGGCCTCGCCCCGGAGGACACGGTCGATGGTCCGGTCAATCCGTCCGAGGGTCGTATCGGTGGCGCCCTGCTGGAAGTCGAGGATGTTCCCCTCGCGGTCGATCAGGATCATCGACGGGTAGAACTGAACCTGGAGCGACTTCTGAACGGGGCAATCGCCGCTCATGGTGGTGACAAGGACCGGATAGTTGATGCCCAGCTTGCGAGCGGCGGCGTCGGCCGAGGCGCGTCGGGCGTCGAGGGTCTCGCCCTTCTCGCAGGCGATCCCGATCACCTGCAACCGGCTCGGGCTCACTCGGTCCTGTAGGTCGCGGTGGTGCTCGATCGAGGTCTTGCACTCGCGGCACCAGCTCCCCCAGAAGTCGAGCAGGATCAGGTCGGCGTCGATGTCGGCCAGCGAGATGGAGCGGCCATTGAGGCCCGGGAGCCGCAGTTCGACGATCTTTCGCCGCCCGGCGTCGAGCCGGCAAATGGCAGTCTCGTCGTCGATCGCGACCGATGGCCGCGCCGGCACCGGCGAGCCGGGCGCCCGACGGCGATGGGGCCGGACCGACTCGCGATCGGCGATCGTCAGCGAACGGCCGGCGCGGACCACCTCAGGCTCCCGACGTGGCCGATCCTGGGATGCTTCGAGGACGTCCTCGGTATCCTCCGAGGGCCGTTCCGTCGCCGCGGTGCCGATGGCGCGGACGACCCCGTCATCGCGTCGGCGGTCGACCGGGCCCTCATAGGAGCTTCGGCGGAGGGCCTCGTCGATCGGGACGTCGTCGGGCTGTGAGTCGAGCTCGCGCCAGGTCGGCCGCTTCGACGAACGACCGGACGGAGCGATCGAGGAATCGGACCCGGCGTCGCCGGTCGATCGGGAGGGCCGCTTCGGTCGGCCCGACGCGACGGGGGCCGGTCGCGAGGAGCGACGAGGTGTCTCGGTAGAACGGCGCGCGACCTGGTCGTCCGTCGATGATCGGTCGTCCACGGTGCCAAAGGCATCGGAGGGGATCGATCGGGGCGCCTCGGACGGGTCGCGATCGACGGCGGCGGTCCGGGGCAAGGATCGACGCGAGCGCGGGGGTGAGGACGATTCGCGACGGGCCGACCGAGGCGCAGGGGAATCCTCCGCCTCAAGGGCTGGTGGCAGCGGGTTCTCGCCCTCGTCGCCGGCATCGTCGGGCAGGGGAGGGCCGTCGGATGGATCTCCGGTGTTCTTCCCGCTTCGGGCGCGCTGGGGGTGGGTCTCCTCCGGATCGTGGCGAACCGTCCAGCCGGCCCGAACCGGGGCCGATCTGGAGGACGGACCCGAAGCGAGCCGGGCCTCGGCACCGTCGGCGAGCGATGACCGCGACCGCGAGGGCGCCTCGGCGATCGCCTCCGCGTCGGCGGGAGCCGGGTCATCGGCCGGCGTTCGATCGGCCGTACCGGCGTCGTCGCGGACCCTCGGCCGAGCGGCGACCGGGAAGTCGTCGGCGACCTCCTCGTTAAAGAGCCCCGACCGGCCACGGGACGAGAGCAGGTGCGAGGACTTCGGGTCGACCTCCTGATCGCGGGCCGCCAGGCCGATCCGAACGCCCGTCTCAGGCGCCCGGGCCTTCACTCGGCCCGACATCATTCCATCCGCGGCCTGATACTCGGCGATCAGCGTGTAATCGCGCCCCGGGCGGAGCCCGTGGAGCGTGAAGGCCCCCGATCGGTCGGTCGTCGCGAAGTGAGCCCGGCCGCCCGACGACCCGCCGACAACCAGCCGGACCTTGGCGTTCGGCACGGCGCGGCCATCCTCATCGAAGACCCGCCCCGAGACCCTCGCGCCGGCCGCCGACGGCCGGGAAGGTTCGTCGTATTGCTCGCGACGGGCCAGGCCGGTCCCCGGTTCGCCGGAGGACGACGCCACCGGCTTCCCGTCGATCGACGCCACCGTCTTCATCTCGGCAGGGTCGCGCGGGCGCAACCAACCGGACTGGCTGCATCCCCCGAAGCCGACGCAGCCGACCCCCAGGAGGCTGACCACCCATCTCGGGATGTGCATGTCGAGAACCCCTCCTCCTGCACGGGACGTTCGGCGCGGCCGTGGTGATGCCATCAACCAGGGGACGATCGTCCTGATCGCCCCCCACATCGCCCCATGATGCGGAACAGGTTGCCATCGGCGCCGGCGGCGCGCTCACGATCCGTGAGCGAACACCGTGTCCCTTCTTATCGGCCCAACGATCCCCCATCCTTGAGAAAGTCCACGACAGAGCCGGCCGGACAACCAATCGTGCGTGAATGCATCGCACCGGCGAATGGCTTGCGATGAACTCCCGTATGTTTTGCCGCGCGATCACCTCCTGCTCCTCGGCATACCGACGGGCCCACTCGGCTCTCGGCGACTTGCGCAGACAGGAACTCACCGTCGGCCAGTAGGCCCTGAATCGCCCGTATCCGCTCGCTCGGCGAGAGCGCCCGGAACCGCGCCACGTCTTCGAGGATCACCTCGGTCTCGCTCGGGAACCTGGCTGGTAGGTCCATCGCTCGTCTCCGGAACTCGCGCATGGATCCACTCGATTCTAGCAGAAAGGCCCGGCGACGAAGTCCTCAGTGGAGGGCGACCACCGAAAACCGGCGCACGCCCATCCAAATTTCCCTTGCCGATGCCGACGCTGGCGTTTAGGTTCTATCCTTATCTTCATCCCTGCAATCACCCCAGAAATGCAGGAAGGAACGCGACGGAGAAGGTCGCCGAATGGCGTGAAGAGGAACCGAGGACGGGGACCTTGTACCACGCGGATGAGGCGGTGGTTCGATTCGGGCGGGGATCCCGGGGAGAAGGGGCGAGACGATGGGGCAGGGCGGGACCGGCCCGGATCCCGGGTTGTCGGCCGGGCCGGACGACGAGGAACCGGCCGGTGGGCCGGCGTCCGCGACAGAAACTCCGGGAGCGAATGCGGCCGGTGCGCGCGAGGCCGAGGCGCGTCGGATGGCCGACACCCTGCCGCACATTGTCTGGACGGCGACGGCCGCCGGCGACGTCGATTACTTCAACGACCGATGGTACGAGTACACCGGCCAGTCGGTGGACGAGGCTCTCTCGAAGCTCGGCTGGCAATCGGCGATCCATCCCGACGACCTCGATCGGATGATGGGCCGCCGGGACCCGGCGGTCACCGGGGGCGAGGGGTTTGAGGTCGACGTCCGGATCCGGCGGCGGGACGGGACCTATCGGTGGCATGCGGCCCGCTCCGTCCCGGTGCGCGACGAGGTGGGCCAGGTCGTCCGCCGGTTTGGCTCGGCCATCGACGTCGAGGACCGAAGGCGCGACGAGGAGCGGCTCCGCGAGGGGGAGCGGCGGTTCCGGTTCCTGGCCGAATCGATCCCGCACCTGGTCTGGACCTGCCGGCCCGACGGCCACCTCGAGTACACCAGCCGCCGCCTTCGCGAATACATCGGCGTCGGCCCCGACGAACCGCCGGAGCAGGCCTGGGTCGAGGCGATCCACCCCGAGGACCTGGCCGACGTTCTCGACGCCTGGAACCGGTCGCTCCGCGACGGCACCCAGTTCCACATCGAGTACCGCCTCCGGGGGATCGACGGTCTCTACCGGTGGTTCCTCGGCCACGCTCTGCCCCAGCGCGATGAGTCGGGCCGGCTCGCCGGCTGGTACGGCACGTGTACCGACATCGACGCCCAGTGGCGCGACCGCCAGGAGATCGTCCGGCTCAACCGGAGCCTTCGCAACCGGGTCGCCGAGCTGGAGACCCTTTTTGAGACCATTCCGATCGCCATCGCGCTGGCCGACGACCCAGCCTGCACCCGGATCCGGGGAAACTCCGGGATGTCCCAGCTCCTGGAGACCGCACCCGAAGCCAACAACTCGCTGACCGCGCCCGAGCCGGAGCGGCCGCGGCACTACACCTTCTTTCTCGACGGCCGCGAGATCGCGCCCGAAGACCTACCCATGCAGGTTGCGGCTCGTGAGGGGCGGGCGATCGCCGGGATCACGCTGGAGGCGGCCTTTGCCGACGGCCGCCGCAAGCTGATCCACGGCACCGCCGCCCCGCTCTTCGACGAGGACGGCCGGACCCGAGGTGCCATCGGAGCCTTCCTGGACGTGACCGAATGGCGGAGAGTGGAGGCCGCCCTCGACGCCAGCGAGGAGCGGCTCCGGCTGGCCGTCGAGTCGACCGGCCTGGGCCTCTTCGACCGCGACATCCCCAGTGGCGAGCTTCGGTGGACAGACCGCACCCGAGCCATCTTCGGCCTGGGACCCGACGAACCGATCACCCTCGATCGCTTCGAGGCGATGATCCACCCCGAGGACGTTTCCCGCGTCCGCGACGCCTACGAGCGCGCCCTCGCGCCTCAGAAC
>DAIDJI010000212.1 GCA_027451455.1 Planctomycetales bacterium
CGCGGAAGGACGCGGTTGCCGACCCCCTGCCCCGCGCCGTCCGCGAGATCCTGGCGATCCCTCGGGCGAAGCGAACGCCCGAGCAGGAGGCGGTCGTCTTCAGCTACTGGCGAACGACGGTTGCGGACTGGAAAGACGCCAACGCCCGGATCGAGGCTCTCTGGTCGCATCACCCCGAAGGAACGACGCAACTGGCCCTGGCCGAGCGAGAGAAGAATCGGACCACCCACCTGCTGAAGCGAGGCGACTTCCTCAAGCCGGCCGATGCTGTGGGACCGGGCGTCCCGTCGTTCCTCAACCCGATGCCCAGGGGGGCGCCGGCCGATCGGCTGGGGTTTGCCCGATGGCTGGTCGACCGCCGATCGCCGACCACCGCGCGGGCCATCGTCAACCGGGTCTGGCAGGCGTACTTCGGCACGGGGATCGTCGCGACCAGCGAGGACCTCGGCCTCCAATGCGAGCCGCCCAGCCACCCCGAACTCCTCGACTGGCTCGCCGTCGAATTCATGGAGAGCGGATGGAGCCTCAAGGCGCTCCACCGGTTGATTGTCTCGTCATCGACCTACCGGCAATCGTCGCGGGTGACGCCCGCGCTCCAGGCCCGCGACCCGTACAACCGCCTGCTGGCCCGCGGGCCGAGGTTCCGGGTCGATGCGGAGATCGTCCGCGACATTGCTCTCTCGGCAAGTGGGTTGCTCGAACCCAAGGTCGGCGGGCCGAGCGTCTTCCCGCCGGCGCCTTCGTTCCTGTTCCAGCCGCCGACGAGCTACGGCCCGAAAGTTTGGGACGAGGCGAAGGGCCCCAATCGGTATCGTCGGGCGATCTACACGTTCCGCTATCGGTCGGTCCCCTACCCGATGTTGCAGGCATTCGACGCCCCCAACGGAGACTTCGCCTGTGTCCGCCGGACGCGATCGAACACGCCGCTCCAGGCGCTCACCACGCTGAACGAGCCGATCTTTCTCGAATGCGCCCGTGCGCTGGCCTTGAAGACGATCCGCGAGGGCGGGCGCGATGATCGGACCCGGGTCGAATATACCTTCCGCCGATGCCTCACCCGCCATCCCGAGCCGGACGAGAAGTCTACGCTCCTCGACCTCCTCCAGCGCGAGGTCCGACGATTCGAGCGCCCCGGCGCCGATCCCTGGTCGCTGGTCGCCGACGATCCCTCGCACCGGCCCGAGTTGCCCGAGGGCGCCACACCCGCACAACTCGCTGCCTGGACGGCCGTCTCGCGCGTGCTGCTCAACCTCGACGAGACCATCACGAAGGAGTGAGTCCGATGCGACCACCCTTCCCGGGGATGGACCCTTGGCTCGAGGATCCCGACCTCTGGCCCGACGTCCACAACAGCCTGATCGTCTCGATCCGCGATGCGCTGGCACCCACTGTCCGCCCCCGCTACTTCGTCGGCATCGAGTCTCGGACGACGATCCTCAGCGGCCTCGATCACGATGAGATATACAGGCCGGATGTGGCCATCCGCACCGCGGATTCCACGCCAGCGGAGCGAGAGGGCCGCATCGCCACACGGGAGCGCGTCGAAGCCGAGACGTTTCACGTGGTCATCCCGATGCCTCTTGATGAGATCGAGGAGACCTACCTGACCATCCAGGAATTACCCGGCCGTCGGCTCGTCACCGTCGTCGAGGTGCTATCCCCCACGAACAAGAGGACGAAGAAGGCTCGCGAGGATTATCTCGAGAAGCGTCAGGAGCACCTGGGGGCCGGCGTGAATCTCGTCGAGATCGACCTGCTCCGGTCGGGTAGCCCGATGCCCCCGGAAGGGGCGAGGCATCCGAGCGATTACCGCATTTTGATCTTCCGTCCGCGGAGGGAACAAAATGCCCATCTTTACGGGTTCTCGTACAGGGCCGAGATCCCCCGCATACCGATCCCGTTGCTTCCCGGGGATACGGAACCGACCCTGGATTTGAACCGGCTCCTGCACGATCTCTACGATAGGGCCGGTTACGACCTGACGATTGACTACCGCCAACCCCCCAGGCCCCGACTCCGCAAGGCCGATCACGCCTGGGCCGACGCCATCATCGCTCAGGCCCTCGGCACGCCCCCCGCAACTCCCGACGGAGGAATCACGCCATGAACTGCCAGGATCATCTCTACCGGAATGCCGACTCCCGTTTGGTTGCCCGCAGATGGTTCCTGCAACAGTGCGGCATCGGCGTTGGCACCCTGGCCCTCCGACAGTTACTCGGGCAGGAAGTCGGCGCTGTGGAGGACTCCCTCAACCCGATGGCGCCGAAGGCCCCGCATTACGCGCCGAAGGCCAAGCGCGTTTTGTTCCTGTTCATGGCCGGGGCTCCGAGCCACCTGGAGCTGTTCGACAACAAGCCCCAGCTCGCGAAGTTCGACGGTAGCCTACCGCCGCCCGACCTGATCAAGGGCTATCGCGCCGCGTTCATCCGGCCCGATTCAAGGCTGCTCGGGCCGAAGTTCAAGTTCGCTCGATACGGCCAGAGCGGCACCGAGCTCTCGGAATTGCTGCCGCACCTGGCGACAGTGGTCGATGACATCGCCGTCGTCAAGGGGATGGTCACCGACGCCTTCAACCACGCGCCGGGGCAGATGCTCATGAGCACCGGCGCGCAGATCTTCGGCCGGCCGAGTATGGGCGCCTGGGTTACCTACGGCCTCGGAAGCGAGTCGCAGGACCTCCCCGGGTTCGTCGTCTTCAGTACCGGCAACAAGGGCCCCAGCGGCGGCAATTCCAACTGGGGAAGCGGCTTTCTGCCGACCGTCTATCAGGGCGTCCCGTTCCGGACGAGCGGCGATCCGGTCCTTTATCTCTCCAATCCCCACGGCGTCGACGCCGACCTCCAGCGGGAGAGCCTTGACGCCGTCAGCCGGCTGAACCAAATGCACCTCAACCGATCGGGCGACCCCGAGATCGCCACGCGGATCAATGCATTCGAGATGGCTTTCCGGATGCAGGCGTCGGCCCCGGACGTGATGCAGATCGGCAACGAGCCGCGCCACATCCTCGAAATGTACGGCGCCGAACCGGGCAAGCCATCGTTCGCCAACACCTGCCTGCTCGCCCGTCGCCTGCTCGAGCGGGGCGTCCGATTTGTCCAGATTTTCCATGAGTCGTGGGACCAGCACGGTAACCTCGTAAACGACCTGAAAAAGAACTGCCGAGTCACCGACCAGGCCTGTGCCGCACTGGTGAAAGACCTCAAGCAGCGCGGGATGCTGGAGGATACCCTCGTCGTTTGGGGCGGCGAATTCGGCCGAACGCCCATGGTCCAGGGGGGCGGCAACGATGGCCGCGACCACCATCCCAACGCCTTCACGATGTGGCTCGCAGGCGGTGGGATCAAGCCCGGACTCTCGCTTGGCGCCAGCGACGACCTCGGCTTCGACGTCGTCAAGGACCGGGTGCACGTCCACGACCTTCACGCGACGATGATGCACCTTCTCGGCTTCGACCACACCCGACTGACCTACCGGTTCCAGGGCCGAGACTTCCGACTGACCGACATCAGCGGCGAGATCGTCCGACCGCTCCTTGCCTGAGTGGCGTCCCGCCTTTTGCGGCACAAGCTGGTCCGCGATATCCTCGAGGCGAGATCCCGCCAACATCACCGGACGGCAATCGATCACCTACAACCCTTGACAGGTCCGAAAGTATTGATGACGATCCCATCACTGGATTGCGGATCGGCCTCCCAGGCCCGGACGTAACGAACGTCGACCGGCCCCGGCAGGAAAGAAAGGTAAGGGAATCGACATGCAACGTCCGAACCGCTTGGTCCGGCCGATCCTGGTGGGCATGGAAGATCGCTTCTTGCTTTCGGCGGACATCCCGTCGCTCAAGGAGACTCCCTCGTTGGTCCGCCGATCGAGCCATCCGGCCGGGCTCCATGGGACTCTCCAGGGAGAGTACCAGATCCTGATTCCCAACCCGGACGTAGGGGCGATCTACCAGCTTTCGGGCCTCGGAAATGTGAACGGACTCGGCCCAACGAGTGTCTCGGCGACCTTTCACGGCCTCGGCTTCATCGCTCGGGGCCAGGTTCAGGGCGACCTTACACTGGACGGGCCCCATGGCGCTTCAATAAATCTTCACCTCACGGCGCGAGGGGAGCAGAGTGGCTTCTCGGCCCTGCCGTCCACGTACTCGTATCGGATTACGGGTAGCACGGGCACTCGGGGCATTCTCCGCGGGACCGGCCTCGTCACTCTAAGGCTCACTCCGGGTCTTCCCGGCAGCACCGGGCATTTCGCGATCGTCCTGAGTCGCGGACTTCGTGGGCCTCACGCCTGAGCGTCGCCCGACGCTCGCACGAGATTCGAAACGCCGGAACTTCCGGGACGCCGGCTCATTGCATTAGAATGAACGTTGATGGTCGTCGGGACGGCCCCTCGCAAGGGAGGCGGAGCCGGTCGATGATCCTGCCTCGCCTGGATCGTGAGTACTCCTGAGGAATCGACATGCCTGCTCCGGTCGAAACGTTCGCGAACCAGTTCCCCGATCGCGATTACGAGATCGAGATCTCCTACCCGGAATTCACGGCCGTCTGCCCCAAGACCGGCCAGCCTGACTTCGGGACGATCGTCATCACGTACGTCCCGGACGCGACCTGCCTGGAGCTAAAGAGCCTGAAGCTCTACTTCTGCGATTACCGGAATCGCGGGATCTATTACGAGCACTCGATCAATACGATCCTCGACGAGTTGGTGGCCTCGTGCCGACCGAGACGGATGAAAATCGTCGGGCATTTCAACCCACGGGGCGGGATGACCTCGCGGATCACGGCAGTTTACGAGGTGGGCCGGGTCTGACGGGTTTGGTCGACCTCCGGAGACATCATGAGACCCGGGATCATCACGCTCACAACCGACTTCGGACTGCACGGCCCCTATGTCGCGGCGGTTAAAGGGGTCCTCCTTGAGCGGGCCCCCGGCGCAACGATCGTCGACGTGAGTCACACGATCGCACCTCAGAACGTTCTGGAAGGAGGGTTTGTTCTGGCGAACATCGTCGACGCCTTCCCCGCCGGGACGACTCACCTGGCTGTCGTCGACCCAGGGGTCGGGACAGATCGGCGGCTGATCGCCGTGGCCTCGGCTGGCCAGTGGTTCGTTCTGCCCGACAACGGGCTGATTACGGGAGTGGTCCGGTCTCAGCCACCCGACGAGGTTCGAGCGATCACTAGCCCAGCGATCCGCCGCAGCGTGGTTTCCTCGACCTTCCACGGCCGCGACATTCTGGCACCGGCCGCCGCCCACCTGGCAATGGGGCAGTCTCCGGAAGAGCTCGGGCCGAAGCTGGAACGGTTCATTACTCTCCGGAACTTCGAACCGACCCTCGAGGTACGGGGTGCCGTCGGCGAAGTGATCTTCAAGGACACATTCGGCAACTTGATTACCAACATCCATACCGATCACCTGGGCCAAACACCGGCGGAAGGCTGGGAGATCGAGATCGCCGGCGAGCGAATCGTCGGAATCGTGCGGACCTACGGTGAGCGGTCTCCGGGACAGCTCGTCGCCCTCGTGGGCAGTTCGGGATGGCTGGAGGTCGCCGTGGTCAATGGCGACGCCGCCCGACTTCTTACCGCCGGAGCGGGGACCACAATCCGGATTCGGATGACGACCTGAGATCACTCGGGATCCCTCCCATGACGTGAGGCACGCCGCGATGAGCCGTAAGATCCCGAACCAACCCCATCCGACGCCGGATCCAGAGAAGCCTCACGGTCTGCCACGATCCGATCGGCCTGGCCATCCGCCCCCAGGACCAGGCTCCACGTCCGAAGGTAGCCCAGCCGACTCCCTGGGAACGGGCGACGACATGCCGGTTTACGACTCCGTCCTCGACGATTTGAACCGAGTCCTCTCCGAATCGATGGAGTCGCCCGAGCCTGACCCAAATCTCGAACCCTCCGGCGACCGGCCGACCGGTGCTCCCGATCCCGAGCTGGGTGTCCCGACCCATCGTTCGGTGAAGGTCCCGCGAACCTCAGAAATCTTCCGATCCGTGGTCGGCCAACCGGTCGAGGCGGGCACGTCGACCCTCCCGACCGCGCCAGTCCAGACGGATACCGATCGCGTTGAGTTTGCTTTACGGCCCGAGAGCGCCCCGCTTGGAATCCAGCCGACCACGTCCGATTCCGCCGACGACGAACGCCCGGGAGATAGCCCGATTCCCTGGGGCCAGATCGCCCTGCTCAGCTACGCGAGCGCCCTCACGTTCGCCCTCATCTGGCTGATCGCAACGGGGCGGATCCTGCGGCCGAATCCGCCGTCGCCGCGCCCGATCGCTGCCAGGTCACCTGCGCTCGAGCCGCTCCATCCTCCGTCCGACCCCGTAGACTCGACGCCTTCCCCGCCGATCCCACCCGAGAACCTCACCCAGCTCGGCCGTTCGCTCCGGATCGGAGAGATTGAGGTCACCCCACTGGAGATCGAGGCCGGTCCCGTCGCGCTGATCCACGCAATCCACCCGGGAACCAGCCGTCGCGAGGACGATTGCCTGATCCTCCGGCTTCGGCTGGCGAACCGATCCACAGACCGAACCTTCTCGCCGCTGGATCGCAACTTCGTACGGGATCGCGACCTGCGGATGTTCGACCCGTACATCGCCGCTGCCGGCGGACAAAGTATCCGTCTTTTCCCACTTGCCATAGAGAGCGAGTGGAGGATTCGCGGACAGATCTTCCCCGAGTTAAAACCGGGCGAATCCGCCGAGACGCTGGTCGTCGCCGAGCCGGGTTCAGCCGAGCAGATGGCCGGCGAGATGACCTGGCGAATCCGGGTCCGAACTGGCGTTTATCGAAGCGACATGATCGGCGTCGAGTTCAACCAGGACCAGGTCCAACGCCGTAAGACGCTCCCGATAATGGACGAGGAGTGATCCCCGCCCGTCCGCGAAAATCAGGCCCCCTCCGATCCGAAGATGCCTCGGGCCGCGATCGGGGCCGGGGGCTTGATCGGATCAGGCTGGCGATCGCGGCCATGGTTGGTTCCCAGACCGAGAGCGCCCGGGCCATTTCCTCCCCACCCTCTTCGTCGCGATCGGGCGCAAATTTGATCCGGTCGACCAGGTCGAGGAACTGCAAGAGCTGGCGGAACGGCTCCTCGCCGAGCAGCCCGGCAACCCCATCATCGGCCGCGATTTCCTCGGTGGTCCGGGCTCGGAACGAGGTACCCAGGCGGCCGGATAGCTCATCGCGAAGACCGGCGGAAAGCGCCAGCAGTCTCCCGCGCGGGCCGGTATCGACCGAGGCGCGATCACCCGCCGACACAATCTCCGACTTTCGGAGCGACCGACGACGCCAGCCCCAGTAGCCAGCCAGGAGGACGGTCGCCGCCAGCAATGAGCTCGCCCCAATCATCCGCCAATCGGGCGCCGGATCACGCCAGGGCTCGGGTCCGAGGTTCGGTCGAGGCGGGACCAGACCCGCGGCCTTCTCTCCCATCACGACGGCCCCCTCCGGACGGCACGTCGAGAGAACAGCTCAATCAGCGGGACGATCGGGTCGGCGTCGGTCCGCATGGTAAACCCCTGGATGCCCGCGTTGGTACACCAGCGCCGGAATGCAGCGGACCGCCGGACGGCCAACTCGGCATGCCGCGCACGCACCCGGCGTGAGCTCGTGTCAACCGTTCGGACGGACCCGCTCTCGGCATCCTCGATCACGAGCAAACCCGCGGCGGGAAGTTCCAGCTCGAGTGCGTCAACGACCCGGAGCGCGATCATATCGTGCAGACGCGCTGCGCGTCGCCAGGAGACAAGCGGCTCCTCGGTGATAAAGTCGCTGATCACCACGATCATCGCCCGCCTCGCCGTCCGCCGAACCCGGGCGAGGCCGACACCCAGCTTCGTCTTCGGCGAGGTCGTCGGAGTCGCGACCAGCGCCCGAACGAACTGCGAGAGATGACGGACACCTCCGGCTGGCGGGAGCTCGAGCTCGATCCGATCGCTCACCAGGATCAGCCCGACGCGATCGCCGTTTTGAATCGCAGCGGTTGCCAGCAGCGCCGCTGCCTGCGCGGCGCGGTCCGCCTTGGACTTCCGCTCGGCCCCGAACCGCATGCTCCCCGAGACATCCACCACCAGCCAGAGCGTCAGGGATCGCTCTTCCACGAACCGACGGACAAACGGCCGCCCTTGCCGCGCGGTCACGTTCCAGTCGAGGTGCCGGACGTCGTCGCCAGGCTCGTACGCCCGGAGCTCGGCGAACGTCAGCCCAATCCCCGGCCTCGCCCCATGGTATGCCCCCGCGAGCTCAGAGACCGCATCGGGACGAACCCGGAACCGCAGCCGACGCGCCCGCCGTACAATCGCCGCCGCATCCAAAGCGGTCGGCCCCGAGCTGCTCTTTCGTCGACGAAACGGCCAGATCATCTGGATCCCAATC
>DAIDJI010000213.1 GCA_027451455.1 Planctomycetales bacterium
GAGACGATGACTTCACGGTTCGTTGCTCGGCTGCTCGTCACGATCGGGACCGCGGCAGCCCTTCTTGCCACTCCACTCCCCGAGGAACCAACTTCCTCCTGACGGGTCGCCGTGGGTACCTGTCCCACGAATAGGCTGCGCATTCCTCTCAAACAGTACGACCTGACCCGACCGTACCTCACAACCGGCCGATCGGTCGCAACGGCTCGACCGCGAGCATCGGTTGTGCCGAAGAGACACCTGCCAGCATCGGGAACGGAGTGCCCGGGACTCGCTCGCGGCGAGGATCCGCCGCAGGAGACTGTCAGAAATGAGAGGGATTTCGCAGCCCCTGGTGGCGGTGGTCGCGATGGCGGCCATCCTTGCCCCGGGGAGAACGACCCGGGGTGAGAACCTGGCCGAAGCCTGGTCAATCGCCCTGCGGGTCAATGCCGGGCTGCAATCGCAGCAGGACCTCACCCTGGCTCAGGGCTTCAACCTCCGTGCGGCGAAGTCGAGCCGATGGCCGACCGTCCGAACCTTCACCTTCAACTCGTTCCTCACCGCGACGCCCGGATTCTCGTCCCGGTCGTTTTTCGGTGGATCGAGCGCGGGAACAGGGGCCGGCGGAACGGGGATCGGAGCCGGGGCTGGCTCGGCCGGCGGGGCGAGCGCCCTTCCGGCGACGTTGCCGATTCTCGGTCCTGGTCAACTTGACCTGCCGGTTTCGCTGACGTTCGCCAGCGTTCCGCTCTACACCGGCGGACGCCTGCTCCGGAACATCGACGCGGCCGACGCCCAGATCGGTGCGCAGAAGAGCGAGGAGGTTCGGACCGCGATGGACCTCCGGCTAACCGTTGCCGAGGCGTATGTCGGCGTCCTTCGGGCGCAGAAGAACCTGGAGGTCGCCCGGAGCAGTGTCGAACAGCTCACGGCCTTCGCCCGCGACGTCGGCAACCGTCGCGAGCAGGGCCTGGCGATCCGGAGCGAGGACCTCGCCGCGCAGGTTTCGCTGGCGAACGCCCGGCTCGCGGAGATCCAGACCAGGACGGCGCTCGAGGCGGCCTGGGCGACCTACAACCGATATGTCTGCCGGCCTCTGACGGCTCGCGTTGACCTGGAGGAACTGACCGCCCTGCCGCTCAAGGCCGACTGGGCCCGGATGGCCGAAGAAGCCATGCGAGAGATCCCGATGGTCTCGACCGAGAACGAGCAGGAGGTCGACGAACTGACCATGAAGGCCATCAACTCGCGTCCCGAGCTCATCGGCCTGGCACAGCAGGCGCGGGCGTACGCCAACCAGGCCGAGGCGACCCGCGGCGGGGTCCGGCCGCAGGTCGGGTTCTCGATGGCCTTTATCTGGCTCGGCAACAACAACATGATCCCCCAGGGCATCGGCGCCGCGACGTTCTACGCCGACTGGACGATAACCGACAGCGGAGCCACCCGCCGACGCGCCAACGCGATCCAGCAGCAGGAGCGGGCCACGCTCCGCCGCCGCGCCGACACCGCCGCCGACATCGCGCTCCAGGTCCGCACCCGATGGCTCGACCTGGTCCAGGCCCGGAAGCGCGTCCCGGTCGCGAAGCTCGCGATCATCCAGGCCGAGGAAAACATCAACGTCATCACGGATCGATATCGCCAGCAGCTTAGCACCTACACCGAAGTCCTCGATGCCGAGACCCGGCGCGTCCAGTCGCTGAACAACTTCTACAACGCCGTTTATGACGAGAGCCTGGCGAACTTTCGCCTGCACCGGGCCGTTGGCGACCTCTGACCCTGGCGTGCTGTCAGCGCCCGGGCGTTACCTCGGCGACGACCGGGTTTCGGAGCGTTCCCAGGTGCTCGATCTCGACCTCGACCACGTCGCCCGGCTGGAGCCAGACCGGCGGCTTGCGGGCCATGCCGACGCCCGGCGGGGTTCCGGTGAAGATCAGGTCGCCTGGTTCGAGCGTGAAGACCTGCGAGCAGTACGAGATCAGGACGTCGATCCCGAAGATAAGCTGCTTCGTGCTCGAATCCTGCATCGTCTGGCCGTTGAGGCGGAGCCGGATGGCGAGGTTGTGCGGATCGCCGACCTCGTCGGGCGTGACCAGTTCGGGGCCGATCGGGGCGAAGGTGTCAAACGTCTTGCCGGCCATCCACTGCTTGCCGGGCTTGTTCAACTGCCAGTCTCGGGCCGAGACGTCGTGGCCGACCGCGTAGCCGCCGACGTGTTCCATCGCCCTTTCGCGCGGGATGTGCCGGCCGCCCCGGCCGATCACGACGACCAGCTCGGCCTCGTAGTCGACCTGGTTGCTGACGCTCGGAAGTTGAATCGCAGCGCCGTGGCCGATCAGCGCCGACGGGTACTTGCTGAAGAGGACCGGCTCCTCGGGCGCGGGGACGCCGCTCTCGGCGGCATGGTCGCTGTAGTTCAGGCCGATGCAGATGATCTTGCGGGGATCGGGGATGGGGGCCAGGAGCGAAACGTTCGCCGGGTCGTGCCGGACGATCCCCCTCGGCAGAGCCGACCACGCCTTGCGCTCCCAGTCTCGGCCGAGTTCCAGCAGCTCGCGGAGGCTCGTCGGCATCTCGGGATCGGCTGCGTTGACGTCGACGTACTCACCCTGATAGACCCCGCAGACGCGCGGGCCCTCCTTCGCAGCCACGGTCACCCATCGCATCGTCGCCGCCCTCTCGTTCGGGTCGCCCGGCATCGGATCGGGAACGGTCAAGGGGCGGCGGCGCGATCCGACGCATCGACGCCGCCCCGATCGCTCCACTCTATCGTTGGGTCGGGATCGTGGCGAGATCAGGCCCCGTCGTCGGCTGGCGGCGAGGCGGGTGGGGCCGAGGTGTCGAATGGGTCGTCATCGGGTGGCATTGGAAGTGGCGGTCGCCCGTGACGAGGCCCGTCGGGGCCGACGCGTCGGGGCGCCGAGGGCGCTGGCCTCGGTTCTCCGGACTGTCTGGCAAGCGACTGGCGGATCATCACGGTCAACTCGTTCAGCTTTCCTTCGAGTGCCGCGATCCGATCCTCGGGGGCCGGCCCCGGCTTCGGCCGATTTTTGCTGGCCGCCGCGATGAGCTGGTCGAGCTTCTTCTCCATCTCGTCGATGCGCCTGGTGAGGTCTTCGGTGGCCTTCTGCGTCGAGGCATCGGAGAAGTCCCGGTCGAAGTAGAGGGCCGGGGCCGACCGTTCGGGACGCGGTCGAGCGGCCTGCATCAGCGGCTTCGCCCGACCCTCGCCCGCGCGGACCGGCTGACCCGTCGAGGCGCCCGGCACGACCAGCCGATCGTAAGGGAGCATCGCGTAGTTGGTCGACATGTCGGTCCCCATCGTGATCTCGTCGTAATTGATCGGCAGGACCTTCGGCGGCGAGCCCTTGGGGAAGCTCCGAATGAGGCGGATATGGGCCCGGTCGGCTGTCGGCATCAGGCCGCCGGCGTACTGGATCACGTCCAGCACGTTCTCGCCGCCCGTGTAGGGGAGCCGGCCCGGGTACTGGACATCGCCCAGGACATAGTATGTCGCGCTGTTATACGCGGTCACGTCGACGAAGACGCGATCGGTCTCCTTCGGGTCGATCACATGGGGCCGTCCCTGCGTGTCCCGCATTGGCTCGCCGGTCTCGCCATCGATCGCGAGGAGTCCGAGCGTTTCGTCGTCAAGGTACTTCCTCAAATGCAGGACGAGCCGCTCCTTGATCTGCAGAATCGTGAGGCCGGCAACGGGGAGTTCGCCATAGAACCCCAGGCTGATCCGGCCGTCGGGACGGACCAGCCGCTCGCCCGAGATCGGCCGGCCCGGCAGGGCCTCCAGCACCTCGACCAGGATCAGGTCGGGCGGCTCGACGATGTACTCGGGGCGCTTCACCGCGGCGGGGTTCGATCGAGGCGCCTCCGGGGCTTCCTCGGCGGGTGCCTCGGCCTCCGCGGGCTCGCTGATTTGAGGCGGGATCTCACGATACGACTTCTTCGCTTCCTCGGAGAGCCCGGACGGGCCGACAAAGGGATCGCCATCGGGCTCGGTCGGTAGGGCGGGATCGATCGCCGAGGGCCGTTCCGCTCGCGGGACGGGAGGCGGACCTTCAGGCCGCTGCTGGGCCCTGGCGCTGGTCATCGCGAGACAGGCGACGACAGACCCGATCGCGACCATCCTGAGGGAAACTCTCATGGCCGTGCGCTCTCCGAGGGGTTCGAGATCGTGCGCGATTCTTCGGGACAAACCGGTCCGTTTTCGATCCGTCTCACTTTACCGATCGCGAAGATCGAGTGCGATGGGGTGAAGGTTTCTTGCGTTCACTTTGTTTCGTGTTCGCGACGTTCAAGAGCTTCGAGGATACGGTCCAGCTTCTGCTCGACGGTGTCGAGCCGAGTCTCCAGCGATCGGAGCATCGATCGAGTGGAACTCTCCTCGGGACGGTCGCCGGGCATCGGCCGGGTCGATCGCGGCGGGGTGAGGCGGCGAGGTTGCGGCTCGGGCGCCGGCCTCTCCGATTCCGGCCTGGGCCGATCGGGAGCCTCGGCGGTGGGATCAATGGCGGGCTCTCCGGTTCTCCCCACGACGAGCCGATCCCCGGGCCTGAGTTGATAGTTCGTGCTCGGGTCGTCGCTGATCGTGATCGAATCGACGTCGATCGGCATTTTTTTCAGCGTCCCGTCCGGCTGCGGGCGATACAGGACCACCCCCTGATGGTTCGCGTCCGGCGTCAGACCTCCGACATTGTTGAGTGCGTCCAGCACCGTCTCGTGTCCGGTGATGGGCAATCGGCCAGGAACAGCGACCGCCCCCTGCACATAGTAAACCTTGCTGTTATAAGCGGTGACGTCCACGAAGACGCGGTCGGTGTCTTTGAGCTTGCTCTTCGCGACGATACGCTGCCCGGCGGCGTCCCGCTTCGACTCGTTCTTCTCCGGGTCGTGCTCGAGCAGCCCGAGCCTCTCGTCGTTGATGTACTTGCGAAGGTGCTCGACGATCACGGCCTTCGCCTCCATGATCGTGAGACCGGCGAGGTAGACCTCGCCGTAGAATCCCAGGCTGATCTTGCCATCCGGCCGGACCAGTCGCTCTCCCGAGATCGGCCGGCCCGGCAGGGACTCCAGCACCTCGACGAGGATCAGGTCGGGCGGCTCGATGATGTAGTCGGGCATCGTTTGCAACGCGGGCTGGACCTTCTTCGCGTCTGTACTGGGAGCCCGCAACGGATCGCGGTGAATCGCCCTGGCTCGCGGCGAGGGGCGTTGCTTCGCGGCCTGCGGCGCCGCCAGGATCACCCCGGCGGCCCCGGTTCCGATCAGCATCAGGCACAAGGCGGTTGTTTTCAGTTTCATGACAAGCATTCCCTTCAACGTTTCATGAACCAGGAAAGCCACCGGCGCCGACGCGGCGACGGTCGTTGCAAGATTCCCCCCGGCCGCGGCCTGGGCCGCCGCGGTCGCCCACGCCTCGGGCACGGCGGCCGTCGGCGGGGCGATCGCGGCGAGGTCGAAGCCGCTCGCCGACACGATGGTCATCGGCGCGACGCCCCGGCGGGTCAATCGCCGATGCAGGAGGTCACGAGCCCGGGCGATTCGGCTCCGAACCGTCCCGAGCGGGCAACCCAGTTGCGCGGCGGCCTGCTCGTGGGTGAGACCTTCCCAGTAGCAGAGCACCACCGCTGTCCGGTATTTCTCCGGGAGGCGGTTGACCTCCTCCTGCACGATCGGGGCGAGGGCCTCGCGATCGATTGCGTCGGTGTGATCGGGCTCAACGGCCTCGACCACCCGGAACGCAGTGAGCCCCTCGATCTTCCGCCGACGCGCCGACTCGACCCGCGCCCGCGCCGAGACCCGGCACGCGACGCCGTACAGCCAGCCGCCGAGCGAATCGAGCTTCCCCAGCGCCCCGGCCCGGCGGACCAGGACGAGGAACGTCGCCTGAAACGCGTCGTGGGCGTCGTCGGCACCGAGCCCCGCCCCTCGGCAAACCCGAGCGACCATCGGACCGTGCCGACGGATTAGTACCTCGAACGCCGAGGGGTCGCGGCGGTCGGCGAACCGGTCGAGTAACTGGCGATCGGTGAGTCCGATCGCCGTCCCCTCGCCGAAGAGAATCTGCAACTAGCGCGGCGCTGCAGTCGATTTCGCGGCCATCCGGTCCGGCTCCCCTGGTGATCGCCCGATCGCGGTCTCTACAGGGAATGCCGCGAACGGCGTCAGGCTATCCACGATTTTCCGGCGACCGCCGATTCCCGAGAAGGGCCTCGATTTATCAATGCGACAACAAGGCGGTCTCGCTGCTGGATTCCGTGCATCAATGACAATACAATTCTGCTTCAGGGAATCCGAATCGGAGACTGCGCCCAACACCTCTGCACGGTTCTTTTGAGGAACCCTAACGATGACGGCCCTTTCGATCGCGGTCCTCGTCCTGGCCGGCGGGCTGACAGGCCAGGCACCCCCGGCGTCGGCAGGTTGGCAGTCGCTGAGCATCGAAAACGGGGCGATGCGCATCCGCTTCCCCGGCGTGCCGGAGAGGAATAGCGCGCCCCTGGCGAACCCGGAAGGGGCGATCCAGCACACGAGCTATTTCTTCATAAGCGGTGGAACTTACTACGGCGTGCAGCACTTCCGATATCCCCACGCCTTTCCCGATGCGCAGGTTCCGGCGCGGCTCGATGCCGAGAAGAAGGTGTGGCTCCAGCGCCAGGGCCAGGGCCTGATCGATCAGAAGAATCTGGAGATCGACGGGATCCAGGGCGGGGAATTCCGGGCCAAGGGGCCTTCGCCGCTGGGCGAAGGAATGGTCATCCGATGGACTCGGTATTTTTTCAAGGGCGTGAATCAATACACGATCACGGTGATGTCGCCGCCGGACCAGCCACTGCCCGACGAGGCGGAGCGGTTCATGGAATCGATCCACTTCAAGCAGGCGGAACCGAAGCTGACAGTGGGGGATCAACCCTCGATGAAACGACATCCCGCGCCGAGGGGCCGTCCTGGCAACAGAGCCCGGCTTCGGGGCCGCGCCCGGACCGGTGCCGGCGAGCGGGATGCGGAAGGCCCGCTGCCGGCCGCCGATACCCCCGAGGCCGCGCTCCGCTCGTTCATGATAGCGCTGATCGCCAACGACGAGCCGGCGCTGAAGGCCTTGACGCTGCCGGTCCCCGAATCGTACCTGGCCGAACTCCTCAAGAACGTTGCACTGCCGGCCGACCAGTTCAAGGAGGCTCGGACCTTCTTCTGGACGATGAAGATCCGGACGCTCCAGCCGGGAGATCGGGTCGAGCTGGAGGGCGGTCGGACGATGACGATCCGACCCACCGAGGTGACGGAGACGGACGCCGTCCTCATGCCCGAGGGCGCACCGCTGCCGACACGATTGCAGAAGGTCCAGGGTCGCTGGCGGGTCGACGCCCGGCCTTTCACAGCAGGCCGCAAGCCCGCCGAGGAGGCGAGCAAGAAGAAGGACAAGGGCCGCTGAAGCGGTGCAACCCACGATACGCAGCGCCCGAGGATCCCCCGGACGACAGAGCCTCAGTACGGCTCGATACCGACTTCCCCGATCGGGGCGACTCGCCGATCATCCAGTCCGACTGCGTGCCGTTGATGCTCTGGACGATCACCGGGCAGTCCGGCGGCTGGGAAGCGACGAAGCGACCTCGCGGATCATCCGGAGCGCACTTCGCCAGATGATCCGTGGGGACGTCGGCGCGATCACCGGAAACGTCGTCGTGAAGCGATCGATCCGGTCGCGGTCGTCTTCCCGCATCAGGATCATGCCGACGCCCCGGCTCGGCGGTCAGAACCAGTCGGCGGTCGTCACAGGAACCGGCTTCGGCTTCCAGCTTTCCTCTAGGAAGGTGCAAAGCTCCCGGGCCTGCCGGCTCTTTGCCTTGAGCTTGTCGAGGTCGAACGGCCGATCGGCCGTCCAGTCGCCGATCCTCGCGGCCAGCATTCTGAGGTTCTCGCGTTCAATCCTTGCACGCTCTTCGGAGTCCGAGGTCACCTCAGGATCCTGATGGATTTTCTCATATTCCTCGCGGATATGATCGTCGACAAGTGCCCAGGCCTTTAGAGTGGGAATAGCCAGAGCAATATGCCAACGGTCGCTCGACGAGGGGACGTTGCTCTCGATCCTTCGACGACTCTCATCGTCAATCTCGCGTATCCTCTCGGGGTCCTCGCTCCAGGTCTCCAGAACAACCGCGATGGGCTGGTCCGAATTCAGCAGCAGGAATGTCCAGGCGGAGGCGAGGGTAGAATCTTCCAGGACGTAATTGCCAACTCGGATCTTGTCCTGGAATCTCTGGAGAATCGCTGTCAATAAATAATGCTCCTGGCAGATGCCGGCCGTCAGGACAGGAAGCAGATTCGCCACCGGAACCTCCTTCAATCGGCCATGAGAGCCTCGGGGACCGAGACATCCGGCCTGCCGGATT
>DAIDJI010000214.1 GCA_027451455.1 Planctomycetales bacterium
GCCACATCTTCGAGATGAATGGCGAAAGCTATCGCTTCCGCGAGTCGATGAAGACGAAGAAGGGCCGAAAGAGCGAGTAGATGGCTCTTACCTCCCTTGCCCAGCGTGACCAACTTCCGGACCCAGGTGGGTCACTTTTAGACGATCAGGGTGGGTCACTTCAAGACGATCACTTCCAATCGGCTCGCATCACGGGGATCGGGGAGCCATTATACTCCCGTAGGGTCTCCTGCTCGGTCGCTGTCATCTCCCGATCCTCAAAGGTGGCGGGCACGGTAACATCGAGCAGCCACTCCCGGAAGTGAGCCTCCTCGCAGAGGAGCGACTGATCGAAGGCCGTCTCGGCGTACACGCAGCAGGTAGCTATTCGCGGACCGGATTGCCTGCTCGAGGCCGCCTGATTATAACGGCGGAATGGAACGGCCGGCTTTGATCCCTCAACACATCTGGGACAGCTTCTCGGACGAGGCCCGGGCCGGCGTCGCCGGCTTGGACCGTCACATCGCGGAGCCGGAACGGCAGGTCGAGGATCTGAGAGCACGTCTCGACCAGAACTCCCCCAACAGCTCCAGGCCGCCGTCGACCGACCCGATCGGCGTCGAGCGGAAGCCACCCGCGCCGCCGTCGAGGAAGCGCGGAGGTGGTCAGAAGGGACACCCCCGGCGGATGAGAGCCCTTGTGCCGCCGGAGCGCGTTGCCTCGGTCACTGTCGCCTTCCTTCGGGTCAACGACCACCATACAGTCGGGGCGCCCGGGATCGTGCAGCAGAAGCAAGACATAGGGGATGTCCATAGCGTCGCTGGCCCAGACTTCATACCAGTCGTAGGTCATTCCGCGGGACTCGTCCTGGGTATGAGGTGGTATCGACCATCGTGCTTGAGCGTCAGCTCCCCATAATTGAGGGGGATGCGGTTACCGTCCCGAGAAATCCTGTAACCGATCGGACCATCGAACCGAAGTCCGAAACGCTCCGTGCCCCGTACCGACACCGTCACCTGCCCTCGTTCCAGAACAGCCGCTTCAACTTGGGTGAGGGTCGCCTTGTCGGTGAAGACATGGACGGCCCCTTCCCTCTGTATCCACTTCGCGAACTCCGCGGTCCCGGGGAGGCGTTTGTTGAGATGCTTCAAGTCATGGCCAAGTCCTGGATCGACGCAAGCGGTTCGTGAACGGGTACTCGGCGACACTTTCTGCGGTTGTGCCCGGAAGACCATTCGGAGCGTGAACGCCTGCTCGAAAATCACCTTCGTTCCCCCCCGGCGAGACACGATCTCAGACTTGTCCGTCGCGATGGGACTTTCGGCGTCTCGTCCTGGCGCTCGGGGCCCACGTCATCGGCGATCAGGATGGGACCGGCCCTTCGGCATCGGCCGTTTTTGCCGCGGTCGAATCCGGCCGGGCAAGGGATCTCCGGTCTCCCGATCGAATTCGTCAGGGCTCATCTCCTTCGGAGGAGAATCTTCCGTTTCGTGCTCCCATGCCGAGAGAACGCGTCGCATCTCGGCCAGAACCTCGGCGTACTTCGGATCGCCGGCCAGGTTCACGAGCTCTCGCGGATCGGCATTCACATCATAAAGTTCTTCGGCGGCTCGGGGACTCAAGAAGCAACTCATCTGAGCAGGTGTGAGCTTCCCTTCGTCCCGAAGCCGGCGCATTGCCCGGAATGTCGGGCTGCGTACCGCGTCGGCCGGGGGTGTGAGCGGTCTCTCAGGGTCCAGGTTCCGGATATATCGAAATCGCTCGGTCCGAGCGGCTCGGCCGCGCGAGGCGTAGTCGTGCCAGTTTCGCTCGGCGAAAATCGTCTGGTGGATCCGCACCGCCGGGTCCTGGAAGATCGGCGAGAGATCCTTGCCCTGGAAGGTCGGACCGGGCTCGATGCCGGCCAGCTTGAGCACGGTTGGGGCAATGTCGATCGTGCTGACCAGTCCGCCGACTCGGCTACCGGGGGGAATGTGCCCCGGCCATCGGACGAGGAGCGGAGTCCGGATCCCGCTCTCGTAGAGGGTGGTTTTGCATCGGGGAAACGGCCGTCCGTTGTCGCTGAGGAACAGGACCAGCGTCTCACCGGCGATCTCCTGTCGGTCCAGTTCGGCCAGTACCTCGCCGACGTAATGGTCCAGGCGGCTGATCTCGTCGTAATAGAGCGCCAGGTCCCTGCGGACCTCGGGCACGTCGGGCAAATACGGCGGGACTTCGACATCCTCGGGGCCATACGGCCTGGGGATGGTTCCCGACTGATAGTCTCGATGCGGGTCGAGAGAGGCCAGCCAGAGGAAGAACGGTTTGTCGCGGGGCCGGTCCCTCAGGATGGGCACCCACTGGTCGCAGCCGCTCTGGATGGCCCCCGAATCGCCGGCCGTCATCCGGGTCCGGGCACCCTCCCCGGTCCCGAGCTGGAAGCCCATCGGATTCGCCTCGCGGATCACGTCGAACCGATTCTTGACCGCGTTACCCAGGTGCCACTTGCCCGCCGCAGCGGTCCAGTAGCCGGATGCCTTCAACTTCTCGGTAAACGTGACCTGCTCGGCCGGGAGCGGCCAGTGTAGTTCCTCGGCCCCGGTGTTATGCGGGTAGCGGCCGGTGAGGATACTCGAGCGGCTAGGGCTGCACGAACTGGTTGTGACATAGGCCCGGTCAAACCGCATCCCCTCCCGCGCCAGGCGGTCGATGTTCGGCGTCCGGATTTTGCGGTTACCGTACGCTCCGCAGTCGTCCCAGGCCATGTCGTCGGCGATGATGAGGACGACATTGGGACGTCGCCGATCCGCGGCCTGGACCGACCCGGCGAGCGCAGGTAGGACCGAAACGAGCACGGCTCCCCAGATGGAGACCAACGCGAGGCGACTCATCGAGGAATTTCCTCCATGGAGCGATCAGGAAACGAGGACCCGTAATCCTGGATTCCGACACCGACGGGCTATCGCTTGCCGATCGCCTGATCGACGAACGGGAAAAGCTCCTTTGTCGCCGGGTCATCGGGGAAGCCGAGCTGGGCGTTGATCTGGCTGTGGGTGAGTTCGCGCGCGGTCACGACCCGCGCTGGGATCCCCGCACCCTTCAGTGCCTCGGCGAGTCGGCGCGCCTGGACGGTGGTGTCGGGGTTCGCGGCGATGTGCAGGATCAGGAACGGTGGGATGCTCTTTCCGCCGGAGACATGTGTGACGGCGGAGAAATCGCGGTGCTTCGCCGGGTCGTTGCCGAACTTCTCGCGGTGGCCGAATCGCGGCAATGGAAGACCATGGACCCGTTGGCGCGTCTCGGCCGTCTCGATGATGGCCGGGATATCGAAGGTGTCGCCATCCACCGGAACGCATCCCTTCACGATCCCGAGCGAGAGCCCCTCGGTCTTGAGATAGCGGTCGTCGGTGCAGATCAACGCGGCGAGTTGCGCGCCGGCTGAGTGACCCATCACGAGGATACGATCTGGATCGCCTCCGTATTCCTCGATGTGATCGTGGACCCATCGGATCGCTTTGGCGACGTCGTGGACGATGGTCCCCATGTCGACGCGGGGCAGGAGCCGGTAATTCGCCGAGACGAAGACAAAACCACGGTCGGCAAACGCCCTTGGCTTCTGCTGGACGTCGGACTTGTCGCCACCTTGCCAGCCGCCGCCGTGAATCCAGAAGACGACCGGCAGGCCCTTCGCACCGGGTGGTGAATAGACGTCGAGCGTTCGGAGCCGATCCGACGAGTCGGTATAGGGAATGTCGCACCGGACCTTGATCGAGCCGCTCTCGGATCGAATGCGGATATTCCGATATTCGACGACGTTAAGCTCGGATTGCAGCGCGATCAGACCCTTCTCGGGGATGGGGAGGGCGGCTTCGAGAAGTTCATCGTTGCACGTGCATCGGGCGCGGTCGCCGGAGACGACCACCTCGATCGTGTTCCAGTCGCCGTCGCGGTATTGCCTCAGGGTCTTGTAGGGCCCGACCCTCGGATAATCGCGGATCTGAAGCTGATGGGCGAAGACCTTGTCGCGGAGATGAAGGCCGCTGTTGGCACCGCTTGCGGCCCGGAATTCGAGCCGTAGGGTGAAATCGCCGTCGAACGATTCGGCGGTATCGATCTCCTCCATCTTCGGGGGCCGGTCCTTCGAACCGGCTATGACCAGGATGCCGTCCTTGACCACAAATCGGCCGTCGTCGGTGGCTGTCTTGCCGGCGAGATCGGCTCCCCGGAACTTCCAGCCGGTCAGATCCTTCCCGTTGAAGAGGGGACGAAACCCCGGCTCGTCGCCGCGAGTCAAAGCCGTTGAGGCAAACAGGGTCGCGATGAGGACGAGTACCATCCGCGGTCGTTGGGGTCGGATCATGGTGAGGCTCCCGGTAGGTCGTTGGACACCGCCAGACGCCCGTTATAGGCGGCGGCCCCGCGCCGAGCAATCCGATACCGCCCCGATCTGCCGGAGACCGCCTCCTCGGAAGGCCCTTCCAGCCGCCGACCGCGACAATTCCCGTGTCTTGCGATTCTTCCTCGCCGAGGATCTCTTGCTGGGCCTTCCACGCCCTCGGGATCGTCCCTCGGATGTCGGGATGATCCATCCGAACGCTCAAAGATCCCCCACCGCCCGACGGAGCTCGAATCGTGCGACCACGGCATCATACACCGCGTTGAAGTAATTGTCGTAGCTCTGCACGCGTGCGGCCTCGGCGTCGAGAACCTCGGTATTGGTCCCGCGCTGCTGTAAATACCGGCCACGGGCGACGCGGAGGTTCTCGTCGGCCTGGGTCAGCGCCGCGCGGGTAACCGGGATGCGGCTCTCGCTCTCGCGGCAGGTGAGCCAGGCCGATCGGACCTGGAGCCGGATCGCCGCGGCGAGATCGTCGCGGCGGCAAAGCGAGGCCGCCGACCTCTGCTCGAGCGCCGCGGCGTGCCGACGCGATCGGCCGCCGTCGTAGATCGTCCAGTTGAGCAGGAACGAGGCTGCGCCGCTGTCAGCCTCGGTCGGCAGGAACCTCGCGTTCTGATAGATGTTGGCGACGAAGAAACTCACCTGCGGACGCGTCTTCGCACGCTCCGCCGCCGCCTGCTCGTGGCCGGACCTCGCCTGCTCGGAGAGCGATCGTAACTCCGGCCGGTTCTGGAGGGCCAGGTCTCCCAGCGCTCGAATCTCTCCCTCGTCGGGGACGATCGGCTCGGGGTCTGCCTCCAGCAGAGCGGCAGGATCGGCGGCCCGACCGTTCGCGGCGGCCGGCGGTTCGGGCGGGGCCAGGTCGGCGAGCGGAACGACCGTCTCCATCGGCCGGCAGAGATAGCGGTTGTAGGCGGCCCAGGCGATGCTCAGCCGGTTCTTCGCCTGAATCTCGCGCTGTCGGGCGTTCGACCTCGCCACCTGCGCTGCCAGGAGGTCGTTGCGGATGCTGAGCCCCTGCTTGACCAGGTTTCCGACGTCGCGCGCCTGCGAGGCGAGGCTCGACACGTTGCTCCGCGCCACAGCGACGCCCCGATCTGCCCGGAGCACGTCGACATACGCCCGCGCCACTTCCAGCTTGAGATCGAGCACCGACGCGGCCTCGTCGGCACGAGCGACGCCGAGCTGCGCGTGGCTATCGGCGATCGAGTGGCGGATCCGACCTCCACTGTAGATCGGGACGCTCGCGGCCACCGCCGAGATCAAGAACGATTGCTGGCCGCTCGCCGGCGCCGCCTTCGGCTGACCGCCGAGACCCGCCACCGAGATCGGGTTGGTCAGGAACGATTCGAGGTTCAGCGTCTGGATCTGCGGGAGCCGGGTGCCCTTGATGGAAGCCAGGTCCAGTCCGGCCGCTGTGGTCGTCCGTCGACTGGCACCAAGCTGTGGATTGGAATTCAGCGCCATCGTCCAGGCTTCGGCCAGGTCCTCGGCGACCACCGATGGGACCACCATCAGCCCAAGGGCGCCGATCATCGCAACGGCCCAGCCCGACTCTCGGCGAAAGTAACGAGTCATCACGACCCTCCTTGTGTACGCGATGGCCGATCGGGAACGGGCCCGGAGGAGCAACCACGAAAAACACGAAAAGACACGGAAGAAATGCAGGGGAATAGAAATGACTCTGGGATGCAAAAGCTTGGGAGTCCCGAAAATTTTCGTGAATGTTCGTGTTTTTCGTGGTTGCTCTTCTGCCTTCCGGTCCGGCCCCACGATCAGTGTACGGCGACACTCGCGACTTCCGAGCCCGCACGCTTCATCAGGAAGACCAGCGGGACCACGCCGAAGGCGAGCACCGAGAACAGCCAGAACATATCCAGGTAAGAGACCGCCGCGGCCTGCTGCTGGACCACCTGATACAGCATCTGCAGGCCCCTCCGCTGCGAGAGGGCCGGGTCGCCGAGCCGGGCCTGGAACGCCCCCGAGACGCCCGAGATCCAGTGCGAGGCCGCCGCGTTGAGCGGGTCCAGGTGCTCCACCATCCGCGCCTGGTGGAACTGCGTCCGTCGCTGGAGGAGTGTGTTCGTCAAGGCCACGCCGATGCTGGATCCCTCGTTTCGGACCAGGCTGAACAGGCCCGAGGCGTTGTTCGTCTGGTCCTTCGGGAGAAAGGCGTAGGCGACGAGGTTGATCGGGACGAACATCATCCCAGCGCCCAAGGTTTGAATGTTTCGTGGTGAGATCACCATCCCCGGCGAGACGCCGAGGTTCAGGCCCGACATCCAGAGCGAGGCGATACCCTGCGTTACCAGTCCGGCAATGATCAGCTTGCGGGCATCGACCCCTCGGCTGAGCAAAATGCCAATAACCGGCATTTCCAGCATCGTCACGAACCCGGCCGGCGAGAGGACCAGCCCCGCATTGAGCGCTGAGTATCCCATCAGCGTTTGAAGCATCTGCGGAAGCAGCACGTTGCTGCCGTACAGTACCCCGAACGCGAAGAAGACACAGACCGAGGCCATCGCGAAGTTCCGGTCGCGGAATAGCCGCAAATTCACGATCGGCTCCGGGTGTCGAAGCTCCCAGACAATCGCCGCCACCAGTGCCACCGTCGCGACGATCGCCAGCTTGACGATGAAGGGAGAGTCGAACCAGTCGTGCTCCTGCCCCTTGTCGAGCATCAACTCCAGAGAGGCGAGCCCAATCGAAATCAGCGAGAGGCCGAGGAAATCCACGCGGATCGGCTTCCCCCTTTGCTCAGCCCTCCTGGCCCTGAGGTAGGGCGGGTCTTCCAGGACGAGGCCGCTCAGGACGATCGAGAGCACGCCGACAGGGATGTTGATGTAAAAGATCCACCGCCAACTATAATTCTCGGTGATGTAGCCACCAAGCGTCGGTCCGAGCACCGGCGCGACCAGGATGGCGAGCGTGTAGACGGCCATCGCCATCCCGCGTTTTGCCGGCGGGAAGGTATCCATTAATATCGCCTGCTCCGAAGGCTGCAATCCGCCGCCCGCAAGCCCCTGGAGCACGCGGAAGAAGACGAGCTGCTCGATGCTGGTCGCCATCCCGCAAAGCGCCGAACTGGCCGTAAAGAGGATCACGCAGGTCATGTAGAACCGCTTCCGCCCGACAATCGACGAGAGCCAGCCGGTGAGCGGAAGGACGATCGCATTGGCGACGAGGTAACTGGTCAGCACCCAGGTACTCTCGTGGACCGAGACCGAGAGGCTGCCGGCGATGTGAGGCAGCGCGACATTCGCGATCGAAGTGTCCAGCACCTCCATGAAGGTCGCGAGCGTGACCGTCATGGCAATGATCCAGGGATTGATCGCGGGCCGATCGGCCGGGAAGATCGCAGGTTCGCTCATCGACGGGCCTCCGCAATGGGGATCCGGTAAGACGATCCTCGAAGCCGGGCGCCGGCGTCCGGGCCCTCGGGCTTTACCTTGATGTCCACCGAGGGCACCGCCGACATCCCGACCAGCAACGGGGTCAGTCTGGGGTTTGGATCGACCAGATCGATCCGAACCGGAATTCGCTGGACCACCTTCACGAAGTTGCCTGTGGCGTTCTCGGGCGGGAGCATCGACGAGGCCGCGCCCGTCGCCGGTGCGAAGCCCGAGACCCGTCCGCGAAAGGTCCGGCCGGGATAGGCGTCGACCTCGACCTCGACCGGCTGCCCGATCGAAAGGTCAGCAATCTGGGTTTCCTTGAAATTTGCGACGATGTACACATCTTCCAGAGGCTGGATCGCGAGTAGCCCCTGGCCCGCCTGCACGGCGTCGCCCGGGTTGACCGACCGGCGGTTCACGAACCCAGAAACCGGCGCACGGATCTCGGTGTAGCCAAGCCGAAGCTCGGCCTCATCCAGCTCCTTCCGCGCCTTGACGATGCTCGGGTGCTGGTCCTTGTGCGAGGGGTCGAACGAGGGCCCGCCCAGCATCGCCTCGGCCCGCTCGAGCTGAGCCCGCGCGACTCGAACCGAGGGGACCTCGTCGAACC
>DAIDJI010000215.1 GCA_027451455.1 Planctomycetales bacterium
GCCAGAGCATGGGGAGCGGTTCGATCAACGCGGGCCAACCGGGCCAGATGGGGGGCGGCATGGCAGGGATGGGCGGTCAGATGATGGCCCAGTCCAGATCGGTACCGGCGACGCGAGGATCGGCTCGGACGCAGTTCGCAGCTCCAATGGCGCCCGCGCTTGAGGCGGCGAATGCGGGGCAGAATCCGGCCGCGACGCCTCGTGAGCGGGTCAAACAGATCGGCGCGAAGACGTTCTTCTTCAAAGGTGGGCGATGGGTTGACTCGACCGTCACCGCCGACGAGGAGGCGAAGGCCCGGAAAGTTGTCCAGTTCACGGACGCCTACTTCCGCCTCGCACAGTCGCAGGAGGCCGAGGAAAATGTCTACCTGAGCCAGGACGAGCCGATCCTGGTGAAGCTCGCGGGCCAGGTCTACCAGATCGAGCCGGCGCCCCGAGATGCCACGCCCTGAGCCCCTTGCCATCGCTCGCTCCACCGGGGCCCGCGCGAACGTGCGGCGCCCCGTTTGGACTTGGCGCGGAGGAGGCGTCGGATTATCGAGGGTATGCCGTCGTCGCACGCCTCTCGTACGCGACCGTGGAACATCGCTCACTGTAAAGGTTTGTAGTTAATTCGACGAGAGGCGCGCGTCAGGAGGAGCATTGAGCGTTGGACCACGGGGGCCTGGCCCCGGGTCGGACGATCAGGGCACGCACTCGGGTGAATCGTCAGGATGATGATCCATCGACCGGATTTTCTTGTGATTGGCGCGATGAAGTGCGCCACGACCACGCTCCACGAGCAGCTCGCACGGCAGGCCGGGATCTTCATGAGCCGGCCGAAGGAGCCGAACTTCTTCAGCGACGACGAGAATTACGAGAGAGGGGTGGGGTGGTATGGCTCGCTCTTCGATCGGGCGCGGCCCGAGGACCTGAGGGGCGAGTCGAGCACGCACTACACGAAGCTACCGACCTACCCCCGAACGATCGACCGGATGCTCCGCCACCTGCCCCGGGTGAAGCTGATCTACGTGATGCGTCACCCGATCGATCGGCTGGTCTCGCAGTATGTCCACGAAGTGACCGTTGGGCAGGTCTCTGGCGACCTCTGCGAGGCGATCGCGAGCATGCCCGAACTGATCGACTACGGCCGATACGCGATGCAGTTGCACCCCTATTTCGAGGCGTTCGGCGCGGGCTCGATCCTGCCCATCTTCTTCCATCGGCTGGTCTCGCAACCTCAGGCGGAGCTGGAGCGGATCGGACGGTTCCTCGGCCTCTCCGGACCGCTTCGATGGGATGAGACCCTCGAGCCGCAAAACCAGGGGAGCGATCGCCTCCGGCCGAGCGCCGTCCGCGTGGCGCTGGTGCAGGCCCCGGTCTTGACGTCGTTGCGACGGCGTGTCGTCCCCCGGCGGATCTCCGAGTCGATCAAGGGATTCTGGCACGCCCGGGTCAAGCCTCCGACGATTACCCCGGCGCTCGAGGCCCGGCTCCGTGAGGTCTTCGACGCCGACCTCGCCCAACTCGGTGACTGGCTCGGACTCCCCAGGCTCGACTGCGGCAACTTCCGCGAGGTCACCGCCTCTCGATCGCACGAGTGGGGGCGCTCCATGCTGGCGAGTGAGCGAGGGAATCCGGTTTTGGATCTTCAAAATGGAATGATAAAAATGACAAACGAACACCAATGAAAGATCAGCGCATGTGCTTCATCGATCCATTGGCGGGCGGAGAGTGTGAACGGAGACCAGCTCGGGGCGGATGAGCTTCTCGCCAGCGGCGAAGCCCCGGCGCAGGCGGGCGGCGATTGTCCGGTGTTTCTCCGGGTCTTCGGTCAAGACGGTTGAGACGGCGCGCTGGCGGCGCGGGTCGAAGGCGTCGCCCTCGGCCTCGAACGGCTCGACCCCCTGGCGATAGAGGATGTCCTCGATCGCGACCCGAATCGAGGCGAGGATGCCCCGGGTCGAGGCGGCGCGGCCGTCGTCGCCGTCGACGTCGGGGCGAGCCTCGATCATCTTGCCGATGTCGTCGTGAAGCTGGATCAGATCGGCGAAGATCGGCCGCTGCACCTTCAGGAGCAGATCGTCCTTGTACTCCTGAAGCTCGGCGTGAAGGCGGTCGACGATCCGCTCTCGGTTCGCTTCGGCGCGGGTGTCGCGCTCGAGGAGCGACTGGATCGCGTCGAGACGTCGCGAGAGGCGGTCGCCCATCGCCTCGATCGCGAGGCCGAACGCCTCGGCCGGGTCCAAAGGCGACGGAGCGGGCTCGAGCACTGGGGCTTCGACCTGCGCCGGGGCGTCGATCGGCGGAATCTCCTCGAGGTCCTCGAAGTCGCTCATGGGACATGATCCCTCCCGGCTCCGGCTTGCGACGGCGCGCCCCACCGGTAGACTGGGCCCATCCCGTGATCGGCCGCGCGGACCGATCGGCGATCCGGGCCAACCTCAGGAGACCCACCGATGAAGCTTCCCTCCGCCCGCATTCTTTGGACCGCCCTCGTGATCCTCCCGATCGTTGCTGCCGACGATCCGGAGAAGCCGAATGACAAAACCCTCGGCGCCCGGCCGCCGGAGGATGCGGTCGTCCTCTTCGACGGCAAGTCGCTCGATGGATGGGTCAAGCGCGGCGGCAAGACCCCGGCCGACTGGCCCGTCGCGGACGGGGCCTTCACGGTCGGACACGGCGACATCCAGACGACCCGACAGTTCGGCAACTTCAAGCTGCACCTGGAATTCAAGGTCCCCTACATGCCCGACAAGCATGGCCAGGGCCGGGGCAACAGCGGCGTTTATCTCACCGGCAACCACGAGCTCCAGGTCCTCGACTCCTTCGGCCTGAAGTCGCAGAACAACGACTGTGGCGCGATCTATCAGCAAATTGCTCCGAGGGTCAACGCCTGCAAGCCGCCGCTCGAATGGCAGACCTACGATGTGACCTTCCACAAGGCGGTCGTCGACGCGGAAGGCAAGGTCGTCAAGAAGGCCCGCGTCACTGTGATCCAGAACGGCATCGAGATCATCGACGACGCCGAGATCCATCCCACCCCGGGCGGGACGGGAGCCCGGCCCGGCACCGACGGTCCGCTCCTCCTGCAGGACCACGGGAACGCCGTCAAGTATCGGAATATCTGGCTTCTTCCACTTCAGTAATTGGTAATTGGTTCTTGGTAATTGGTAATTGGTTCTTGGTAATTTGTGGCGATTGATGCAGTCGCTCCGCATCCGATGCGGCGCCTCATCAAGTCAACCAATTACCAATTACCAATTACCAATTACCAAAGAAATCAGGAACAAGCCTTCTTGAGGGCCTCGATGGCGGGCTCGTAGTTGGGCTCGGAGGCGATCTCGGGGACGACCTCAACGTAGGTGATGGTGTCCGCGGGATCGACGACGATCACGGCGCGGGCGAGCAGGGGGACAGGCAGGTCCTCGATCAGGACGCCGTAGTGCTCGCCAAAGCTTTTGTCGCGGGCGTCGGAGAGGTTCTTGACGTTGTCGATGTTGGCGTCGGTGCAGAAGCGCGCCTGAGCGAACGGCAGGTCGGTGCTGACCGTGTAGGCAGCGACCTTATCGCCGAGCGCCTTGAGCTCCTCGGCGAACCGCTTGGTCTGCTTGTTGCAGACCGGGGTGTCCAGCGAGGGGACGATGTTAAACAGCCGGGCCTTCCCGGCCGTGTCCGCCAGCGAGACCAGGGCCAGGCCGGCTCCGACGCAGGTGAAGTCGGGCGCCTTGTCGCCCGCCTTCAGCTTCGGCCCGACGAGGGTCACCGGGTTCCCCTTGAAGGTCACTTCACCTTTTCGCGATTCGGCCATGTCTGCGTCACCTCGTGTCTCAGGATCAATCGGAATGCCAGGCGTCCCGTCGGATGCGACGAACAGGGTAGCACCGGCCGCCGCCCGATGACTAGAGGCCACCGGCCGCGGAGCGGCCGACAGGGTTGAGGCGGCAAGCTGGTGATGAAATTCGGCGCCGATTTGGATCTACTGGAAGGCTCAGGCCCCGGCGGGCGTACCGAGGGCCGATTCCACCGACGGTCGCAGGAAGCCCGATGACACGCGGACGTTACGAGTTCGATGTAATCGTAGTGGGCGCCGGCCATGCCGGCCTGGAAGCGGCGATGGCCTCGGCGCGGATCGGCCTCCGGACGGCTTTATTGACCATCAACTGCGACTCTGTCGCGCAGATGAGTTGCAACCCGGCCATCGGCGGCGTCGCAAAAGGTCAAATTGTCCGCGAAATCGATGCCCTTGGCGGTCAGATGGGCCGGCTTACCGACGCCACCGCGATCCAGTTTCGCCTGCTCAACCGCGGCAAGGGGCCGGCCATGCACAGCCCTCGGGCTCAGTGCGATAAGAAGGCCTACCAGTTTCTCGCCAAGTTAAACGTCGAACAGCAGGAAAACCTCTCGCTCCGCCAGGAGATGGTCGAGTCGATCGTCGTCGAGGGCGGGCGCGTTGCGGGTGTTGCGTGCCGGGGTGGCGGGAGCTATCGCGCCCGGGCCGTTGTCCTGACCACCGGGACGTTCCTGCAGGCGCTCATGCACACGGGTGAGGTCAAGACCCCTGGCGGCCGGGGCGGCGATGTCGCTGCGACAGGGCTCTCGAAGAGCCTGCTGGATCTTGGTTTCGAGCTTAGACGGTTCAAGACCGGGACGCCCCCGCGGATCAACGGCCGGACCATCGATTTCGCCCGCCTCGAACGCCAGCCTGGCGACCATCGCCCGGTTCCGTTCTCGTTTCTTACCGAGACGATCGACCAGCCCCAGCTTGACTGCCACATCACCTACACCAATCCCCAGTCGCACGCGATCATCCGCGAGAATCTCCATCGGGCGCCCATGTACTCGGGACAGATCGCCAGCACTGGCCCCCGGTATTGCCCGTCGATCGAGGATAAGGTCGTCCGGTTTGCCGATCGCGAGCAGCACCAGGTTTTCCTCGAACCCGAGGGGCGGAACACGCTCGAATACTACTGCAATGGAATCTCCACCAGCCTCCCGCGTGACGTGCAGGAGGCTGTCATCGCCCTGATCCCCGGCCTTGAGCACGCCGAGATCATGCGGTTCGGCTACGCGGTCGAATACGACTATGCGCCGCCCGTCCAGCTCAGGGCGACCCTGGAAGCCAAGCACGTCCCCGGGCTCTTCCTCGCCGGCCAGATCAATGGGACGACCGGCTACGAGGAAGCAGCCGCGCAGGGGATCATCGCCGGAATCAACGCCGCCCTGGGCGTCCGGGGCGAGCCTCCACTGATCCTCGACCGCTCGCTTGCCTATATTGGCGTATTGATCGATGATCTTGTCACGCGGGGCGTCGACGAGCCATACCGGATGTTTACCAGCAGGGCCGAGTACCGGCTTACCCTCCGACATGATAACGCCGACCTCCGCCTGACCGAGATCGGCCGACGTGTTGGGCTCGTCGACGATCATCGATGGGCCCGGTTCGAGGCTCGTCGTGATGCGATCGGACGGCTCCGCGACGTTTTGAAGCAGCGTCGTCATGAGGGCGACCCACTTTACCAGATCCTCCGACGGCCGACGACTTCCTGGGACGACCTGATTGCGATCGATTCCGAGCTGGCCGAATCTGAGTTCGCCGGCGACGTGATCGAGCAAGTCACGATAGAAGCGAAATACGAGGGCTACATTACCCGGCAAGTCGAGCAGATCGAGCGGTTCCGCCGGCTGGAGGACAAGCCGATCCCTGCCGGGCTCGACTATCGATCGATCCCCCAGCTTCGCGCCGAGGCGCTCGAAAAATTCGAGAGGGTCCGTCCCCGGTCGCTCGGTCAGGCCGGGCGGATCAGCGGAATCAACCCCTCGGACATCGCCACGCTCCTCATTCACCTCAAGCGAAACCGCGCCGAGGCCGCCGGATCGCATCCTGGATAAACAGACCGGAACCAGAAGACTCCTTGCCAGGGGTCGGCCGTCTGTCTCGTTTGACGGCGGGTTATTGGCTGGCATCAGGAGCAGTCGCTCGGCGGCAATCTCGGGAGGAATTCCGACTTCCGTCGAGTCGAGGACGATTCACCGACTGTCGGAGTGTCAGTCGGCTGGAGAGCCCGGCGGACAGGCATTCAGGGGAGACAATCGGCCCTCGCTCTTGTGGAATCGACCTGCTTTCACCAGTTTGAAGACAGCCATGTCGGCGCCTTTTCGCATTTCTCCCTATCTTCCACCCAGGCGGTGGCGTTACATTCGTATGAGGGCTTCCCGGACCTCCGGGCCGGTCCGGCGGACTGGGAGGGATCGGGCGGCTGCATCATTCACATTGACAAGGTCGGGGCTCGCTATACAATTGGTCGAGCTGGTAATATTGGTAATTTCTACAGGCTTCGTAGAATTTAACAGCCGCGGATTACCGATAGACTGGTGCGAACGACGCGGCGAGGCGAGTCGTCTTGGCCGCCGTTGGATGCGCGTCGTGAGCTGGGCAAGCAGGGAGGCCGATCAGGACGTCGTCCCGAAGCGGGCGGGGGCGCGTTCTCGATCCTGGAAGACGGGATAACCAAGACCATGAAGACCGTTTTCACGACGGGCGAGGCGGCCAAGATATGTAAGGTGAGCCAGCAGACGATCATCCGCTGCTTCGACTCGGGTCAGTTGAAGGGGTTCCGGGTGCCTGGCTCGCGATTCCGACGGATCCCGCGCGATGCTCTCTATCGGTTCATGAAAGAGAACGGCATCCCGACCGATGCGCTGGAAAGCGGAAAGCGGCGGGTGCTGATCGTCGACGACGATCCGGCGGTGGTGGAGTTGATCTCCGAGGTGCTGGCCAGTGACGCGCGGTTTGAGACGCGAGTCGTGAACAACGGCTTCGGCGCGGGGATGCAGGCGAAGGAGTATCATCCGGACCTGATCATCCTTGACGTGATGCTGCCAGACATCAACGGTCAGGCCGTCTGCGAGTTGATCCGCCGGGACCCGACGATGGCGGACATCCGGATCATCTGCATCTCCGGCATGGTGGAAGAGGACAAGATCCAGGAGCTTCGGGATTCGGGCGCCGACGATTTCCTGCACAAGCCGCTGGATATCGATGAACTGATGCGCCGGATTTGCCGATTGCTGGACATGGAAGCGAGTGTGCCGGGCGTCGGCGGCTGATCGGCTCGCCGGACGAAGGCGGCATCGGCCGATTCCGCGACCGATGCCCGGGACGCGGGCGGGAAGGAGTCCCATCGCGTTGCGAGTGCCCATCCATCGGAGAACGACCGAGGATCTGAGGCGTCGGCTCCTCCACCTGGAGGGGCTGCCGCTCCGGCCCGCCTCAGCGCGGGCTTATCTGGCTGCGCTCGGTGATCCGACGGTCGAGGACGAACCGGAAGATCGGCCGGTCTCGCGAGGCCTACCGGCCTGGGATCTCGACCCGGGCTGGCTGCTCGCTGGGGCCTCGGCCGGGCGGGGTTGGGATGGACTTTCGACAATCGCCGGGCGGACATGGTGGCCCTCGGCGCTCGGCTCGGGTCCGGCCGGCGAGCTGCTCGATCGGCTCTGGCGCCATTCGGTGGCGGTTGGGATCTCGGCGCGTCGGCTGGCACGCGAGGCCGGCGACTCGGATCCCGAGCTGGTTGGCAGGGCGGGTCAGCTTGTCGGGCTCGGATGGTGGGCGGTTGCGGCCGTCGACCCCGAATGGCTGCTTGCTTGGTGGCAGCAGTCCGATCCTCTGGCGCGTGAGCGGATGGAGCGTGCCGACCTTGGCACCGATCTGGACGAACTTGGCTGGCGGATGGCCGAGCGGTGGGGATGTCCGGAACTGGTTGTCGACGCGGCCTGGCTTCGTGGTGACCGCGAAGGTGAGCTGGCGACCGCGACGTCCGATCCCGATCGGATCGCGATTCTCCGCGAGGCGCACCGGCGCGCCGAGCGGACGCCCTGGTCGCTCGACGACCCGAACCGCGAGCTACCCCTCGCCGACCCCTCGCTCCGGATCCTGATGGCGGAAGTGCAGGCGAGGTGCGGGTCGGCGTTTGTCGACCCGACCTCGACGCGAGACGAGGAGCGGGCGGTCCGGCAGAACGCCCGGCTTCGGGTTGAGTTGAGCCGGGCTCGATTGCGTGCAGACCGTGCCGAACGGTTCCTCGATGCCTTTGCCGCCTCGCCGCCGGGCGAGACGCCCGACGAATGGGCCGATCGAGCCGCCCGGGCCTGGTGCGCTGAGCCGGGTGTCAACGCCGCCCGGATCACCTGGCCTGAACCGGAATCGGCCCCGCCCGAGGACGACGACCGCCCGGTCGTGCCGACAGTCGAGATCCCGCTCTCGACCCGCGGCCAGGGTGGGGCGACGGCTCAGCTCTGGTGCCGCGAGGGCGGTCCCTCGATCGCCCGCGATCG
>DAIDJI010000216.1 GCA_027451455.1 Planctomycetales bacterium
AACTGGTGACCGACGAGTCGCACCACGCTTATTTCTCCGACGATATGCGGCGGCAGGTCGCGGCGGCGACGGGAATCGAGTCGGTCGACGCGGGGACGCCTCACTTTCTCCGCCGGCTTCGGACGATCCGCCGCGACCTACCGCCTGACCAGCGGCGGCTCGCCATGAGCCTCTTTGCGGTTGTCTCCGAGACCCTGATTTCGGGCATCCTTGCGCAGGTGCCAAAGGACGATCGGGTCGTCACCTCGGTCCGCGAGATGGTGGCCGACCACGCCGAGGACGAGGGCCGCCATGCCGCCTTCTTCTCGCAGTATTTCGCCTATCTCTGGCCGAGGCTGGGGGACGATCTGCGATCGGAGCTGGGCCCGCTCTTGCCGAAGTTTATCCGGGCGTTCCTGGAGCCCGATCTCCGGGCGATCCGTCGATCGCTGGCGGGGCTTCCCCTCGGCCCGGATGAAATCGAGGCGATCGTGGCCGACTGCTACCCGGCCGCGGAGGTCGCCGCCGGAGCCCGAGAGGCCGCGACCGTGACGCTGCACCTGTTCCAGCACAACGGCGTGATGGACGACCCGCGGCTTGCCGACGCCTTCCGCGCCCACGGCCTGCACGATTGAACCACCTGGCGGTCAGTCCATCCCCTGGGCCGTCTCCTCGATGAGGAGGTCGACGACGTCCTCCATCCGACCCGATCGAGCGAGCGCAGCGCGCTGGCGCATCGCTCCGTTGCCGCGCTCGATGGTCTGATGGACGAGCCCGGAGACCTCGTCCCACTCGCCGGCCGATTCGAGGGCAGGGCGGAGGAAATCGAGCATCGCGCGGATCATCTGGGCGGCGGGGATCGATCGACGCTCGTGGACGTCGATCAGCTCGCCTTCAAGGCCGAACCGCGACGCCCGGAACTTGGCCGCGCGGAGGAGTTCGGGCCGGATCGGGGCGATCGGCTTGCCGCGGAGATGATGTTCGTGAGAGGTCCGCGCCAGGGCCCGGCAGAGGCCGGCGATCATCACGGCCTCGTCGATCGTGGTGCAGACGTCGGCGACCCGGAATTCCAGGGTCTCAAAGTGCGAGGACGGGCGGACGTCCCAGTAGATCTTCGAGCCGTCGTCGATCGCTCCGACCTCGGTGAGTGCCTGGACCACGTCGTCGTACTCAGCGCGTGAGGCGAAGGCATGGGGCGTGCCGGTCATCGGGAACCGGGCAAAGAGCTCGGTCCGGTAGCTGGCGAAGCCGGTGTCCAGTCCGAGCCAGAACGGCGAGTTGGCCGAGAGGGCGAGAATCGCCGGGAGCCAGGGGCGAGAGCCGTTCATCACGCGGATGGCGGCATCGCGGTCGGCGATGCCGACGTGGACGTGACATCCGAAGATGATCTGTTCACGGGCAAGCTGGCCGAAGTCGGCGGCGATCCCGAAATAGCGGGCCTTGGGAGTGATCGCCTGCTGGTCCCAGTGAGAGAACGGGTGCGTCCCGGCCGCGGCGATCCGGCTCCCGTCCCGGGCTGCCGCGGCAATCACGGCTTTTCGTAACCGGACCAGCTCGGCCCGGACGTCGGTGAGCGTCCGGCAGACCGGCGTCCCGATCTCGATCTGTGAGAGATAAAGTTCGTTGGTGACATCGTCCCCGACCTGGCGACGGGCCTCGAGCAGGATGCGCTGGGCGCGCTGCCGGAGTTCGCGGGTCTCGGGATGGAGGATCTGATATTCCTCCTCGACGCCGATCGTGAAATCGTCGATGGGTGGCAAGCGATCGGCCCTCGGGGCACGGAGCGGACGGACATGACAGGGTCACGCAGTCCACTCCGGCATTTCTTGTACCGCTTCCCGCGGCTCAAGAGACGAAGGCCGGGATTGTCGAAAAAATCCGGACAGGCAACCTCGCCATGATCCCGGATAATGGCGGATGGGAAGGAAGCGAGGATGACGGGGCTCGAATAAACACTTTGCCTGTCTAGCCGAACTGGTCACTCGTGCATTCGCCTCGACAACCGCTCCCGAAGACCGAGGTCAGGATCGCCTGTTCTTGGACTCACCGTGTTCAGGCGTCCGGGTGCCCCGCTGGGAGTCGGTATCCTCCCTGGGTGGGGCGATCGCTTCCGTAAGCTTGTAGACGCCGGTCGTCGGATTTCTGCCTGCTTCCCCCACATCCGTCGCCAGCTTGTCGAGTCGCCGCGCTCGTTCAACCGCCCGTTCATATCCGTCTCTATAGTCTTTGTAATCGACCTTTTTGTCGTAACCTGGGAGGAAGGTCTTCAACATAGCCTGGGCGCTGTGGCGATGGATCATGCCCGGAGTCTCCCTCAGGTGCAGTATCAACCAGAGTTCGAAACAAGGGTTTGATACGGCGACTTTTAGCCCGTTCCGCCTCGCCATGGCCAAGGCCTCCGGCACGTTCGGATGCTCGTCCACATCGAATACGCACCAGACCGAGTCGTACCTGAGGTACGGGTCTCCTTCCCGCTTCGCGGCGCTTATGGCCTGATTCTTCAGCCGCTTCGCCTCCCGGACTACTGACAACGGCACCCCACGTTCCGGTGCCAGATCGACGTCCACGATTGCGTCGCGATGGACTTCGGCGAATTGCTTGAAGTAGTCCGGCTCCGTATTCGCCCCTTCGCATACGATGAGCAGCTTCTTCCTGGGGGCTCGAAAGGCCGGCCGGCGAGCGGGCCTCCGATAGCGGTTGCGGCCGTGGCTCATTGCGGCTCACTCCGCCGCAATTCGGAAGTTGCCAAGGTACGGGATGGCTCCGTATCGCCCCTGGACATACCCTCTCTCCACGTTCTCGTCCTTGCGCGGCTTGAAGTCCGAAAGCGGGTAGAGGACAGTCGCTCCGTTCTCGTCCTTCTCGGTGAGCCAGACCTGGTCTCGTCTTAACACGGGCTCTCCCGATAGGGTTCCGAGGAGGTTGGTGTCGTGGGTTGAGAAAATCAGTTGGGCATTCCGGTCATTGATCTCGGGGTCATTAAACTGCCGGACGATGTGCTCCGCAAGATTCGGGTGCATGCTGGATTCCAACTCGTCCACCACCAGGAGTCCTCCGAGTTCGATCGCCCTTAGCACCGGGATCGCGAGCCGGAACAAGGTCCTCGTCCCGCGCGACTCCTCCTCAAGCGGCAGCCAGGCGTCTTCCGCTTCGCTACGATGTCTGAATTCGATCCGCCAGGGCCTCGACCTCGGTCCCTGCTCCCTGCTGACAGCCCTGACGTCCACGATGCCCACGTCCGCATTCTTGAGCAGCGACTTGAACCGCCCCACTAACGAATCGGAGGATGCATCCTGCTCGAATAGAGTGGGTTGGACGGCCTCTTCCAACAGGGTAGCGATGGCGAATTCCGGCGCGTGCTGGACGGGGAAGCTCACGCCAGGGTACGGCCTGCGGCTCGGCAGGTTGATGGTCTCGATAGAGCCGAACCAGGAATAGATCGGGGACAGTTGCGGGTGCTTGAGTTGCGCGGCGGCCGAGAGAAAGAGAGCGTTGGGGCGGGTTACGCCCTCGATCACCCTGTTCTCCCCTTTGAGGTTGTCGCCAAAGTGGAATCGATCCCCGTCTCTCTCGAACCACGTCTGCTTCTTCCCACTCGGCCAAGCATAAAGCCATTCTTCTAGAAAAATTTGATCATTAAATCTGAATCCATAGCGGTAGCGGGTGGCGTCGAGGGCGATCTCGGCTTCGAATGTCGTTGGTTTGTCCCGTTTCTCGCCCCACGCAAACGGGTCCTGCGGGATCCCCTCATCGGGCGACCAATTTCTGAGAGAGAGGCTCACAGCTTCCTTCATGGATGCCAGGGCCGCGAGCACGTTGCTCTTCCCGCTCGCGTTGGCCCCGTAGAGGGCCGCGACGGGCAGGACTCGTTTCGCAGAGCCGGGGATGTCCCTCGGCCTCGGGTCGTCAGGGCCCCCCGACCGCCCCACCTCCATGGTAAGGACCTGCTCATCACGGATCGAGCGGTAGTTCTCGACACGGAATTCGATGAGCATGACGGGTTCCTCCACAGCAAGCCTAGCGTTCTCACAGCGCGATTGCGCGGAAACTCCGCGCATTTGCCTCGGAAATCCGCTGGCATACCCGATATTATCGCTTATGCGGGTGTCTTTACCATGGGCTGGCGGTTGGCGCTGGACCGGCTTCACGATCGGCGGGCAAGCTCAAGGCCCAAGGCAGAAGGTATCCGGCTGAGTCCCTTCCCTTCTGCTCACTCATCAAGACCCTCTCGACATGCTCCCGGTACGGGAGTCTTCTCCGTCCTCCACGTTCATGGATGGAGCTGGGGTCGCGGGCTGAAGCGCTAGCGCAACAAAAAAGCCCAGCCGACGAGGGCTGGGCATGACTTCTCTGAAAACCGTGGAGCATCGGCGCTCCTCGTCGAGGCAGCAACAATCACAAGCCCTTGCTGTAACGCCATTTACAGCATATGGCGATTCCAATGTAAGCCGACGGGCCTATTATTCTCTAAAAGAATTTTGCTCTGGAGGAGCTTCAGGATAAGGAATTTACGGCTTTGGAGTGGAGCATTTCTCTGATCGGAAGCGCTTGCCACTTCATCCGTTCGTGTTCCGGCCTTATCCTAAAGGCTTTGGGGACGGTGGCGTACAAGCGAGGATGACGGGGCTCGAACCCGCAACCTCCGGCGTGACAGGCCGGTGCTCTAACCAATTGAGCTACATCCCCATTGCGGATGGTGCCATCCGTCTTGAGGTAGATCCATTATGCGAGTTGCGGGCCGCATGTCAAGGGTCGGGGTTGCCCGAGGGGTTCGGCGGTCGTTACGATTGCGAGGCCGATGCACGAGGCGCTCCGGATCCCGGACCGGCCCGCCGGCGTCGGAAGGCGATATCTCGCAACGGGAAGGGGAAACCACTCGTGCAGGTGACCAGGGCGGTAATCACGGCGGCGGGCCGAGGGGCGCGGCAGTATCCGGTCGCCGATACCGTTCAGAAGGCGATGCTCCCGCTCGTCGACCGCGATGGGATGACCAAGCCCGTCCTCCAGATCATCGCCGAGGAGGCCATCGAGAGCGGGATCGAGGAAATCTGCGTCGTCTGTGCCCCGGGCGACGAGGCCGTCTATCGCCAGCAGTTCCGTAACTATGCGGCGATGCTCCAGACCTCGAAGCAGTTTGAATGGGCCGAGGAGCAGGCGCATCGGTTCGTCGACCTCGAGCAGCGGCTCCGCTTCGCGGTGCAGGAGGAGCCCGAGGGATACGGCCACGCCGTCTGGTGCGCCCGGTCGTTCGCCGGCGATCAGCCCTGCCTGCTTTTGCTCAGCGATCACGTCTATGTTTCGTCTGAGGCCCGGCGGTGCGCCCGGCAGTTGATCGACCTCGCTGCTGCCGAGGGGTGCGCCGTCTCGGCCGTGCAGGCGACCCGAGAACACCTGATCCACCAGTATGGGACCGTCGCCGGCCGGCGGATGCCCGAGCATCCCGAGGTCTACGTCGTCGACGAGATCATCGAGAAGCCCAACCCGACGCTCGCCGAGCTTCGGTTGCAGGTCCCCGGCCTCCGCGCCGGGCATTTCCTCTGCTTCTTCGGGATGCACCTGCTCACGCCCGCTGTCTTCGAACTGCTCGACGAGCTGGTTCGCGACGACGTCCGCGAGCTGGGCTCGATCCAGCTTACCACCGCGCTCAACCGACTGGCGGGCCGCGAACGCTACCTGGCGCTCGAGACCCGAGGCTCGCGGTTCAACCTCGGCGTGAAATTTGGGATGGTCGAGGCGCAGATCGCCCTGGCCCTCGCCGGCTCCGACCGCGACCGCATCCTCGCGCTACTGCTCGACTCGGTCGTCCGCGTCGAGCAGGGGCGGCATCGTCCGGCCTGATCCCTCGCGCTGGACTCACCGGGAACCCTCGACCCGCTCAACGATCCTTGAACCGAGAAGGCCGACCGGACCATGTCGACCGCCGGACCGATCCTGATCGAGACCATCACGAATCCCGAGGCCGCTGTCCGCGACCGATCGGCCCGCGAGTTGATCGCCGGCCTCGGTCTCGCCGAGAAGCTCCGCGCCGCCGAGGATCTGGAGCGTTTCCGACGGACCCGCTCGAACCTCTACGAGCGCGTTCGTGCCTCCCTGTTTCTCCACGCGCTCCATCGCTTCGAGATCCAGGAGGCGCCCGAGGTCCGCGAGACCGGATTGATCCCGTTCGACGGCTTCACCGACCTGATGGAACGACGGTACGAGCAGGCGATCGCCTCGTTCCTCGGCTCGATGCGCCGCGACGGCCCCAACGGGACCATCTGTAGCGCCCTGGCAACGGCCTATCAGCACGTTGCCTTTCAGGATCTCGCCGACCAGGTCCGACGGTCGGTCCGGAGCTGTCGGGGCAACCGGTGGATGTTCCGGGTTGGCGGCGTCGACGAGCATCCGCTCCGGATCCATCCGAAGCTCCTCGCCCGAGACTCCGACGACGCTCTCTTCCCGATCCTCGTCGAGCGGACACCGGTCCGGCTCGACCTTTCTCACAGCGGATGGTCCGACATCTTCTTCCTCGGGATGGACTACCCCGAGGGCGCCCGCGTTCTGAACATCTCGGTCGACCTGGGCGTCCACGGCCGAGACACGATGCCCGTCCCGCCGATCGAGTGCCGGTTGCGCGTGATCCCCGAGCCGATCCTGCGCCTCACGAGCATCGATCTAAAAGCCTGCAAGGACGTTGACTCGCTCGAAGAACTGTTCAACTTCGGCAACGATTACCTCGGGCTGGTGAAGGCGGGGATCGTGGCCTCGGGGCTGGTTCCGCCCTCGCTGGAAGGGACGGGCGTCAGGCTGGCCGACCTGCTTTCCCGGATCATCCGGCCGGGGCACGGGCTGGAGGTCGTCAGCAAGGTCAACGACATCCCGAAGGGCTCCCGGCTCGCTGTCTCGACCAACCTGCTCGCCTCGCTGATCGGGATGTTGATGCGCGCGACCGGCCAGGCGCGGAACCTCACCGGGCCGCTCGACCTTGAAGAGGCGAAGGTGGTCGTCGCTCGGGCGATCCTCGGCGAGTGGCTCGGAGGCTCGGGCGGCGGCTGGCAGGACTCGGGCGGGATCTTCCCCGGGATCAAGCGGATCCAGGGCGTCGCGGCGACCGAAACCGATCCCGAGTGGGGAATCAGCCGAGGACGACTCCTCCCCGAACACACACTCATCAACCGTGGCCAGCCGTCCGAAGACCCCCACGCCTTCCCCGAGGCGCTGGCGCGGAGCCTGGTCCTCGTCCACGGTGGCATGGCCCAGAACGTCGGCCCGATCCTCAACATGGTGACCGAGAAGTACCTACTCCGCGGCCAGACCGAATGGGAGGCCCGACAGCAGGCGCTCGGGATCTTCCAGGAGATCGTCGGCTGCGTCGAGCGGTCCGACGTCCGCGGCCTCGGCCAGGCGACGACCCGAAACTGGGACGGCCCGCTCAAGCGGATCATCCCCTGGGTCACCAACGAGTTCACCGAGACGATCATCCGTGAGGCCCGCGCGGCGATGGGTGAGGACTTCTGGGGCTTCCTGATGCTCGGCGGGATGTCGGGCGGCGGGATGGCCTTCTTCGTCGCCCCGCACCGGCACGACGAGTTCCAGGACCGGATCGGCGCCATCATGCGGCACGCCAAGGCCGAACTCGACGACGCGCTCCCGTTCGCGATGGAACCGGTCGTCTACGACTTCCGGATCAATCCCGCCGGAACCGTCGCCACTCTGAAATCCGGCTCCGAGGCGATGATGCCGCCCTCGTATTACGCGATCCAGGTCCCCCGGATGATCGGGGCGCCCGCCGGCTCGCTCTCGGTGCATCGGAGGGCGGACGTCGATCACTTCGCCACCCACTTTCCCGATCAGACCGAGCAACTGAAACTCTTCCGGACGATGGTCAACCACCTCTTTCCGGTCACTCGATCCGCGGCCGATACGACGGCCGCCGACTGGGACGCCGAGGCCGACCGCATCCGCCGTGAGAACGGCTTCGACCCGGTCCAGCACGAGCAGCTCCGCGAGGACCTCCAGCGCGGGCGGATTGGGCTGGCCCGCAACCGCCTCTCGGTCGACCTCGACGTCCGAGACGTGGACGACTCGGAGCTGATCGCGGCCACCGGCCCCTGGTCGCCCTCGGCGGTCCGCAAGGGCGAGGAGGCGATCGGCAACGGCGAGGTCGCGGTGGTCTCGCTCGCCGCGGGGGTCGGCAGCCGATGGACAACCGGCGCGGGGGTGGTGAAGGCGGTCAACCCGTTCGCCCAGATGGCCGGCGCACACCGGAGCTTCCTGGAGATCCACCTGGCGAAGACGCGGAAAGTCCAGGAGGCGCTCGGAGTCCGGATCCCGCACGT